>JALSIU010000039.1 GCA_026989715.1 Methylomonas sp. | reverse complement strand
GGTCTTAATAACGCAGGTGCTCAGAAAATTAGTGAGGAGCCCATTACTCTAAAAGATTTACAAAAGCTCATCCCTATTCGACAACTTGATTCTGAATTTTTAGAGGCATTTGCCTTAGAAAGTAAAGCAAAAGTATTTGCTGCCGGTAGTACGTTGTTTGCTGTCGGTAATCTTGCTGATAGTATTTATTTTTTATTACGTGGTGAGATAAGCCTCGTTGATGAGCAGGGGCGTCAATATACGATTAACACAGACGATGCAAAATCTCGTTTTGCTTTGTCGGCGGGAAAAATACATACAACAACGGCTGTTGCTAATACGGAAGTGAGCGTATTAGAAGTTTCGCAAAGCATTATGCAAATGGATCAGGCTAAGCCGTTGGAGCAATTAAATATTCCTGCTAAGTATGAAAGTAACCGCTTATTACAGCTTTTTGTACAACATTTTGCATCTAATGATATTGCTATTCCCTCTTTACCTGATACGGCATTAAAGTTGCGTCGTGCAATGGAGTCGGATATTGGGGTGCAAGAAGCGGTTACCATTATTCAGGTAGATCCTGTTGTTTCCGGAAAACTAATACAAGTTGCCAATTGCCCTTTATATGTGTCATTGAACCCTGCGAAATCTTGTTTGGAAGCAGTTAATCGTATTGGCTTATTAGGGGTACGTAGTTTAGTCACCAGCATCTGTTTAAAGCATATCTTTAAAAGTAGTAAGCCGCTATTGAATAATTATATGACCCAATTATGGAAACGTAGTGTTTATATTTCTTGTCTATGCTATGTTTTAGCGCAAGAAACGAAAAAAGTTGATCCAGAAGAAGCATTGTTAGCAGGGTTGGTGGTTGATATTGGTATCGTTCCTTTTTTAAGTTTTGTGGACAATTTACCTGAAGACCTTTACACGGAAGTCGAGTTGCAAGAAGCTATGTCTTTTATCAAAGGTGCTGCTGGGCGCAGAGTGTTGCAAAAATGGGACTTCCCACAAGAAATCATTGATATACCGTATTATGCTAATGACTGGTACCAGCATAGCTCTGACGAGATTACCTTATTAGATATTGTGGTGCTTGCAGAGTTGCATAGTAGAATAGGGCAGAAATCTAGGAAAGCCTACCCTGTTATTTCCTCTATTCCGGCAGCGAGTAAGTTACATGATGCGACGTTATCGCCCATTTATTCTTTAGCTATTTTACATGATGCTAAGGATAAAGTGAGTGATGCGCTACGTGCCTTTGTTTAATCAATTTTATGGTTGGAATAAATATAGAGCAATATAACGGATATATTTTGGATATCAAGTTTTGGAGTCCGTGTGTTTTGGAAAAAGATTTTTACTAAGCCGAAGCTGAATGAGGCAGTTCCGCCGGATAGTCATGATATAAGTGTAAACACTAGAGAGCTTAAGGCGAATAAGGTCAAAGTTTCTGTGGCCTTTTTGCAAAGGTTACAACCTGTTGGCTTGTTACCTACGCATGAATTAAAAGGTATTGAGGTTTTGTTGGCGCAGTTTTCAGCGGGTGAGGTGATTTATCAAGAAAATGAGATTTTAGCCTATTTAGCTTATGTTGTGGCAGGTGAGGTTTATTGTGAAAGTAGTAAAGGCGGGCAATATGAGGTTGTTGCAAATACATTTAAAGCCTTGTACCCCATATCGAGTTGCTCCATTAACCTATTTTCTGCCATTGCAAAGTCGGCCGTAAAAATTATTTATTTACCAGTATCTTTATTAGAGGAGAGTTCTAATCGTCAAGTAAAGGTTGATATTCATCATCCTATGATTAGTCGGCAGTTACAGAAACTTGCTTTAGGAAGAGATTTATTAAGTCATGTACAGTTGCAAACCATTGATATACCAAGTCTGCCTGATGTGGCTATTCGCTTACGTATGGCAATGCAAAAAGATATTGGTATTGCCGAAGCTGTAAAAATTGTTAGTCTGGATCAGGGGATATCTGCCAAATTAGTACAGGTAGTCAATAGTCCTTTATATCGTGGTATTAACCCTTTTACGAGTTGTGAAGCGGCAGTTAATCGTTTAGGGTTGATTACGACACGCAACTTAGTGACTGGTTTTAGTATGAAAGCTCTTTTTCACAGTGATAATAAAGTATTGCTCAAAAAAATACGACAAGCTTGGCTACAAAGTGTGAAAGTATCAGGTTTATGCCATACTTTGGCGGTGTTAACAAAGAAAGTTGACCCTGAGGAAGCTTTATTGGCAGGGTTGACCCATAATATTGGTGTGTTGCCGATTATCAGGCTGGCTGATCAGCAAGCTAGTTTTTCTCCAGATGAGTTGGAGCAATGCATTCGTATTTCTAGTGCTTATATAGGGCAATGTGTTTTAAGTCAGTGGGGATTTGCGGATTCTTTGGTTAGAATTCCTTTTTTGATTGATAATTGGTTTTATGAAAGTGGTACTGAGTTTGGTTTGGTTGATGTCGTTATTTTATCTAAGTATCATAGTTTATTAGGGACAGATTACATGTCATTTTTACCTGCTTTACATGATTTGCCGGCTTTTCAGAAATTAGGTGATCACGGATTGACACCTGATATGTCATTACAGATATTACATGATGCTAAACAGCAGGTTGTTGAGGCAATGAATCTTTTTGAGGCGTAATTTATGAGTTGGTTTACAAATATTTTTTCAGCAGGCAAGCACAAGAAGACGAGCGATAAAAGAGAGGCGGAAACAGTGGGTTTAGTACCGAAAGTCGTTGAGTATCACACATGCTCTGCGCCAGTATCTGAAGAGGTTGATAAGTTACTTTATCAGAAGATACAGCATTTTATCCCCATTCGTTATTTAGAAGAGCAACAAATTACGTTTTTGGGACATAAAATTTTAACCTATACTGATCAGTCCGTTATTTATATTTATGGGCAAGCAGCCGACTATGTTTACTATTTATTAGAAGGTGAAGTGACGTTGCAACCCAATGCTCAACATAGCTATACTCTCAGTGCCGATGCACTACGCGCACATTTTCCAATTAATAGTGGTCAATTATTTGGTGCAACCGCCGTTGCCAATGGAACGGTAAAAATATTGGCCATTGCAAGTGATTTGACTAAACTTTGGACAGCAAGAAGTAAAGGCGAGCTTTCTTGTGTGGAGTTGATGGATTTAAATCTCCCGGATGAATTAAATAATAGCCGTTTTTTTCAGAGTTTTAGCGAAGCTTTTCGAGAAAATAAATTATTATTACCCACATTGCCTGATGTGGCATATAAGTTACGCGAAGCAATGCAAAATGATATTGGCGTACCTGAAGCCGTCGATATTATTCAAATAGATTCAACTATTGTGACGAAGTTGATTCAAGTGGTGAATAGCCCCTTTTATGCACCGGTAACGCCGATAACAAATTGTCAAGATGCGGTGACTCGTCTAGGTCTGGTTGCAACCCGTAATCTAGTGATGAGCATTAGTTTAAAGCAGCTTTTTTCTTGTCAAGATAAAAACTTGTCTAAGTTAATGCATCGCCTGTGGCAGCGCAGTTTGTATATCTCTAGTTTAAGTTTTGTTTTGGCAGAAGAAACGGGGGTTATTAATCCGGATGATGCCTTATTGGCAGGATTAGTGTGCGATATTGGCGTGATCCCTTTATTGCATTTTGCTGAAAAATTTCCCGAGCAATACCCGGATATGGCTGAATTGGAAGTAGCCATTCCTCATTTGCGTGGGCCTATTGGTACTTTAGTGTTGCATACTTTGGGTTTTGGTGAAACGTTGACGGCCATTCCACACCACTCAGAAGATTGGCATTATGATAGTGGCGATACCGTGAGTTTAGTGGATATTGTGATGTTGGCTAAACTGCATAGTTATTTTGGCTCTAAGCAAGCCGGTCGCCTACCTTATATTAATTCCATTCCAGCTTATGCAAAACTTAAAGATAATCAGTTAACGCCTGAGTTTTCTTTGTCTGTATTGCAAAAAGCAAAGCAACGTATTGGTGATGCGATGCGCGTTTTAGAATAGGTGGACTGCGTATTTTGTGATGCTGTGATAGGCTGAATATAGTCGTTATTTCTTTTTTTCTTAATCGGTTAATTAACCAACAAATATTTTTTTATTCATGAGCAACCCTTTATTAAGCCATACCGAATTACCTGCGTTTTCAAAAATAAAGCCCGAACACGTTGAGCCTGCTATCGAGCAGTTATTAAATGATGCACAGGCATTAGTTGAAAAGCTACTTGCTGATAATAGTACTTATACTTGGGAAAACTTAATTGCGCCACTTGATGCGGCTGAAGATAAAATCAATAAGGCTTGGTCGCCCGTCAGTCATATGAATTCAGTAGTTAATAATGATGCGTTGCGTGATGCCTATAATGCTTGTTTGCCTAAGCTAAGTGCTTATTCAACAGCCATGGGGCAACATGCGGGCTTGTGTAATGCTTATAAAGCAATAGCGGCTAGCGAGGCTTATTCTACGTTGGCACCTGCGCAGCAAAAAATCATTCAAAATGCTCTGCGCAGTTTTCGTTTATCAGGGGTTGATTTAGAGGCCGACAAGCAGGCGCGTTATAAAGAGATCAGTTTAGAACTTTCACAATTATCCAGTAAATATGAAGAGAATTTACTCGATGCAACGAATGATTGGCATAAATTATTGTCTAAAAAAAGTGATTTAGCGGGACTCCCTGACTCTGCATTACAGCAAGCGAAACAAACTGCTGAGCAGGAAGGTAAAAAGGGCTGGATGCTGACTTTGCAGTTTCCCTCTTATATTGCAGTGATGACTTATGCCGATGACCGTCAATTGCGTGCCGATATGTATAAAGCGTTTTCGACCCGCGCTTCCGATCAAGGTATGCACCCTGAGTGGGATAATAGCGATATTATGGAAAAAATTATCGCTTTGCGTCACGAAAAAGCCTTGTTACTCGGTTTTGATAATTACGCGGAATTGTCTTTAGCGACCAAAATGGCAGACTCACCCCAACAGGTCACTGATTTCTTGGAAGAGTTGACCGAAAAGTCACTCCCGCAAGCACAGCAAGATTTGGCCGAGTTAACTGCTTTTGCTAAAGAACAGTATGGCATACAGAAATTATTCCCATGGGATGTCGGTTATTATTCAGAGAAAATGCGGCAGCATGCTTATGATTTATCCCAAGAAGAGGTGCGTCAATATTTCCCGGCACCTAAAGTATTGGCCGGTTTATTTGCTGTAGTAGAAAGGTTGTATGGGTTGCAAATTACGGAAGTTGAGCAAGTCGACTGCTGGCATGAGGATGTACGCTTTTTTCAAATTACTGATAAAGACGGTGTGTTGCGTGGTAAGTTTTATATTGACTTGTACGCACGCCCTAAAAAACGCGGCGGGGCTTGGATGGATGATTGCGTAGGGCGTAAAAAGTTGCCGGATGGTAGCATACAAATTCCGGTAGCGTATTTAACCTGCAACTTTACACCTCCTGCCGGCAATGAACCTGCATTACTCACTCACGATGAAGTATTGACCTTGTTCCATGAGTTTGGACATGGCTTACAGCATATGCTGACTAAGGTTGATTTCTTAGGTGTTTCGGGGATTAATGGTGTGGAATGGGATGCGGTAGAGTTACCGAGCCAGTTTATGGAAAACTGGTGTTGGGAGCAAGAGGCATTAGCGCTGATGTCGGGGCATTATCAAACTGGTGAAGCATTGCCGGAAGCTTTGTTTAATAAAATGCTGGCGGCGAAAAATTTTCAAGCCGGCATGTTAATGGTGCGCCAGTTAGAATTCAGCTTATTTGATTTGCAAATGCACCAAGATTATTCGCCCGAAACAGGGGCAAAAATTTACGATGTCTTGGCTGAGATTCGTAAGCGCGTATCGGTGATGATTCCGCCTGAATTTAATCGCTTTGCGCACAGTTTTGCGCATATTTTTGCAGGTGGCTATGCGGCAGGTTATTACAGTTATAAATGGGCGGAAGTTTTGTCAAGTGATGCATTTTCTTTATTTGAAGAAAATGGTATT
>JALSIU010000038.1 GCA_026989715.1 Methylomonas sp. | reverse complement strand
ACTCCACAATAAACTTTTCGCCCTGTTCATTTTCGCAATACAAATCAAAAATGGCGCGTCTATCCAGTTCCTGGTCGCCTAATTGCTCATTTTTAATAAAGGTTAAATTGACGATGGATGACTGCTCATCTTGTAATAAGGTATTTAAAAAATCCATTAAAATATCTTTATTGGACTCATCACCAAATAACTTTTTAAAACCGAAATCGGTAAAAGGGTTAAGGTATTTCATAAAATCACACTATTATTTAACAAGATAAAGAGAAAAGTATAGGGACATTTAATAATACCCTATAAAGAGCAAGACAGAATACCAATCAAACTCATCCATGCTCTGCAAAGAAAGCTTCGACATCCTTAATATCTCGCGTTCTGCGCATGGCCGGCACACTATTTAAAAACATATGACCATAAGATTTTTTTAATAATCGCGGGTCACACAATAATAGTACACCACGATCATTCACATCCCGGATTAAACGCCCCACCCCTTGCCGCAATGCAATCACTGCAGTGGGTAGCTGGTATTCGACAAAGGGCTTCCGCCCTTGCCGCTCCATAGCTTCCATGCGTGCCTTTAATACAGGGTCCCCTGGCGAGGAAAAGGGCAATTTATCAATAATAACTGTGGACAATGCCTCACCACGCACATCTACGCCTTCCCAAAAACTAGAAGTTCCTAGCAATACCGCATTGCCTTTTTGTTTAAAGTCATCCAATAAAATAGCTTTAGGTCGGTCGCCCTGTATTAACAGAGGATATTCAATTTTTTGCTCTAATATTTTAGCCGCCGCACGTAAAGCTCGATGGCTGGTAAATAAAAAGAAAGTACGCCCTTTACTTGCTTTAATCACGGGGATTGCCACTTGCACAATCTCATCCACAAAATCAGGGGCATTGGGTTGCGGCAAACCTTTTGGATGATAAAACAAAGACTGGTTTGCAAAATCAAAAGGGCTTTCCCAACTATAACTTTTAGGACTGCCCATCCCTAAACTTTTAGCAAAGTGATCAAATTTATGCGCCACACTCAATGTTGCTGAAGTAAACACCCAAGAAGCACTGTGTTGCGCCATAAATTGCCTAAATTCGGAGGCAATATCCAAAGGTGTCAGGCTTAAGGTAAATGATTGCTTATGTGTTTCATACCAGCGTATCCATTTACCACTTTTATCTTGTAATAAGGTTTTAAATTGTTCCTCTATTTGTTCAGCACGCTTAAAACACGACTCCAATCCTTTAGTGCGTACCGCCGCTAATTCCAATTGATCGGCTAAGGTCGATAGGTGTTCTTGCAAGCGTTGCAAACTATCCATAATTTTAAGATTAGCCTCTATTTCTTTCCAGTCTCCTCGAGTCGTGCCCACACCAAAGGCTAAACGTGCATCTTTAACCTCATGCTCTAAATTTTCAGCCGCCACCCGCAAATCCGGCATATCCGCCGCATCCTGGTAATATTCCAATAAAGCATCTTTCGCTAAATCTGCAATCAATTTGGAGCTTAAAGACATGCCCAAAAAATTAGAGGCAGTATCGGCTAGCTGATGCGCTTCATCAATAATCACGACATCCGCATTGGGCAATAATTCACCAAAGCCGATTTCTCTAATCGACCAATCTGCACATAATAAGTGGTGATTAACCACAATTAAGTGTGCATCTTGTGCTTTCTTACGTGCTTTCATTAAAAAACATTCCGCATGTTCCGGACACTCCTGTCCTAAACAGTTTTCTCGTGTTGAAGTCGCTTGTGCCCAAATCGGATTGTTTTCCATAATTTCCGGCATATCTGCAATATCACCACTACGAGTGCTTTTTGACCATTTTTTAATTTTTGCTAACGCCGCCGCATCCTCGCGACTAAAACCTAAATTTGAGTGAATGGCCAATTGCAAACGATAAGTACAAAGATAATTGGCACGTCCTTTTAATAAGGCGGCAGCAAAGGGAACCGTCATCGCCTGACGAATTAAGGGAACATCTTTATTAAACAGCTGATCTTGTAAGTTTTTCGTTCCCGTTGAAACGATGACTTTTTTGCCGGATAAAATAGCCGGAACCAAGTAAGCAAATGTTTTTCCTGTTCCCGTCCCTGCTTCAACAATCACATGCTCTCTATTAGCAATACTTTCACCGACTGCCTCTGCCATTTCCACCTGTGCGGCACGTGGTAAATACCCTGGAATAATTTTTGCCAAAGGGCCATCACTTGCAAAAAAATCCTGTATTTTTTCAATGCTATCCATTTTATTCCACTATTGGTTCTATTTGTTGTAGGCGTTTACTGAGCTCATGGTTTTGTAAAGCAAACCTTAAAATATCTTTAGCCGTTAAGCGTAGACATGTAACATAAGTTTTAGCCATCACGGTAGCCGAGCGAGTACTATTGTCCAGTAAAGCATGCACACCAATCAAGTCACCTTCAGTAATTTGACTGGCTATTTCTGTTGTACCGGTCTGCGTTTTGATAAACACTTTTACTTGGCCACTCATTAGTATATACACTGAGTCACTGCGATCCCCTTGATAAAAAATAATATCATCGGGTAAAAAATTCACATACTTTGCATACTGAGCCATATCAAGCAGTAAATCTGGCGGTAAATCAGCAAACAAAGGGACTTTATTAATCCAGTCATGCCGACCAACAATACGTAAAGAAAGCTTAAAAGAAGTCAGTTGTTCCAAAGAACGCGTTAGTTTTTTACTGATAACAGCCAACACTTTAGCACTAATCAAGCCTTGCTCATGACTTTTATGTACTAATTGCAAGGAGTAGCGCAAGGCCACTTTTTGAAACAAGAAAGCTTCATACTGTCGATAAAATAACGGATAATTCGTACTAAAGTAATGCAATCTATTCTGCCTACGCCGCAAACGCTTCTGGTAAATTTGTTGAATCGGCTGAATTAATTCGGCATCAAGGCCATCATCAATCATTTTTTGCAGTGCTTTTAAGCCTCTGTGCGCCATGAGCACGCCTGCGATATCATGTAATATTTTATTGGCAAAGCGGCGCGTTTGATATTGCGTCAATAAACCTTGCGCCCAATTTTTTTCGCTCAATTTATGAATCAGTACACGCTCAAAATCCAACAAAGGATTGGGCTGCAACCAACCAACCCCCATAGCATGCAAATAATCAATGCTGTGTTGCTGATCCACGCGCAAAATATCTTTAAAGGTGACTAAAGTATAATAATTCACCACACCAATTTCATATAAATACTCAATTTCTTCCGCTTCGGCACGCAAAGCCTGTAAATGCGCCTGCTTTATCAATTGCTCATCAGACAAAACAATTTCTTGGCTATCAAGGGTATGATGCAATCGTGATTCAACTTGTGACTCTAAGTTAGAATCCAATAACTGTAAGGTCGCAAAACGATGTAAGGTTTTATCCACTGATTGATTCACTCGTTGCATGGTTTGTTTCAACTCTGCTTGCTCACTTTGAGTTAAGCAATCCATTTTCAAAAAGTGCATCAACCAACGAATAGTTGAAGCATTCACCAACAAAGAAACCAGTACCACCCCCAAAGTTAAACTTTCCAGTAATTTTTTTTCCGGCAAACTATCAGGAACCGACATCACGATGGCAATGGCCAGCCCACCCTTTAAGCCTCCCCACCACATAATATGCCGCTCAGACCAGCTGATATTAGCCAATGCAAAACTACGCGTAGTAAAAGGAATTAACACATAAACACTCACAGCTCGGGCAATATACACAGCCAATACTGCCCATAAAATAGCTTGCCAAAAACTGGCCAATACCAATAAATCTACCGATAAACCAATTAATACAAATAATAATGAATTACAAATTAAAACCATAAACTCCCAAGTCGTATGAATGGTATCAATCGCAGGTTTTGATAATCGACTTAAACCGACGATATTTAACGTCATCGCCGCCGACAAAACAGCCATCACACCTGAAACATGTAATTCATGCTCGGCAATAATAAAACTCAAATAAGCCAATACCAAAGAAAACACCATGGGAATACTTTGATTGCCATGATATAAACGCACTAATAGCTCGGCAATCAATACGCCCAGGCCAACACCTACCAGTATTCCGCCGAAAAAGACTTTAACAAATTCGCCAACGGCTTCCCCGCCACTGCTTAAAGAAAAATGATTTTCTGTGATGAGCAGTAATAAGATATTAAATAAAACAATAGCCGTTGCATCATTCATCAACGACTCACCTTCAACCAACACACTGAGACGTTTCGTAACGCCTAGCTCTTTAAATAATGCAATCACGGCCACAGGATCCGTTGCGGAAATCAAACTACCAAATAATAAGGCGACAACAACCTGCAATTGTATCGACCACCACATACCAATACCGACCAAAGTAGCTGATACCAACATGCCAATAATCGCCAATACCAGAATGGGCACTAGGTTTTTTAACAAAGCACGCGCATCAAGTGATAAAGCAGACTCAAAAATCAGCGCGGGCAAAAAAATAAACAACACTAATTCCGGCGTTAAATGAAATTGACTAAAATGATGCAAAACCAAAATAGGCATGTCATTTGCAAAAAAATTAACCGACAAGCCTAATAAGACCAATAAAACAGTATAAGGAATGGGCAGATGACGGCCAATACTAGCCAAAACCATTGCCAGTAACAACACCCCGGACATAATTAAAAGTATATCGGGCAATGACATTTAGCGTTACTCCTTAAAATGAATGGCTATGCGAACTGCAAAAAAGAACATAATAAAATTATGCCGTAAAAAATTATGCTTTACCAATAACTTACATTATTTTTCTCGCCTGAAGCTAAATGCAATCATTCAGCTTCAGGCAGTTAAATTTGACTTTTACCTCAAAATCATTAAATTTAGTATGTTGAAACGATTAGAACGACCCGTAGCTCGGGATCAAAAGTTCATTCATTTCAATTAAAGCTTAAAACTAATATTAGTCTTAACAACAATAAACACGGATCTATTTTTTAAAATAGAATCTTATTGGAGGAATTATATGAAGAAGCCATTAAAAAGCTTACTGCTAGCATCATCGGTAGCTGCTTTACTTGCTACGCCCGTTATTTCATCTGCAAATAGCGGTGTTGAGAAATTAACCAAAAACCCTGCTAACTGGGCGACAGCATTAGGTAACTACTCAGCAACACGTTACAGTAAATTAGATCAAATTAATGCAAAAAACGTTAAAAACCTGCAACCGGCATGGTCTTTTTCAACAGGTGTATTACGTGGACACGAAGGTGGCCCCCTTGTTATTGGTGATGTCATCTACATTCACACACCTTTCCCTAATACGGTTTATGCATTAGACCAAGCAACACGTTCAGTTATCTGGGAATACACACCCACTATGGATGCTGACGTAACTATCCCTGTTATGTGTTGTGACACGGTTAACCGTGGTCTAGCATACGGCGATGGCAAAATTTTCCTACAACAATCAGATACCGTGTTAACTGCATTAGATGCAAAAACAGGTAAACGTATCTGGAGTGTGCAAAACGGTGATCCTAAATTAGGAATGACCAACACACAAGCACCTTTAGTTGTTAAAGACAAAGTACTAACAGGTATTGCGGGTGGTGAGTTTGGTGTGCGTGGTTTCTTAGCGGCATACGACATCAAAACCGGCGAGCTTGCATGGAAAGGTTACAGCATGGGACCTGATGGCGACACGCTAATCAAGCCAGGCAAAACAACCACATGGGAAAACGGAAAAGTCACCAAATTGGGCAAAAACTCAGGAACGGCTACTTGGGAAGGCGACCAATGGAAAATCGGTGGTGGAACAACGTGGGGCTGGTACTCTTATGACCCAGATCTAAACCTAGTGTATTACGGGTCAGGTAACCCCTCTACATGGAATCCTGTCCAACGTCCTGGTGACAACAAATGGTCTATGTCTTTATGGGCGCGTGATGCTGACACCGGTGAAGTTAAATGGGTATACCAAATGACGCCACATGATGAGTGG
>JALSIU010000037.1 GCA_026989715.1 Methylomonas sp. | reverse complement strand
TTTGGCTTTAGCAATATGCCGTTTATCCGCAGTAATAAAATGACATGCATTGATAATCGCTAATGCATGATAGCTTGCATCATAAAAAGAAGGGAACCCTGATTTTTCATGCCCCTGCTCACATATCGCAATTGCTTTTAACATAGTCTGCTGATCTGGTTCTACTATATCCAAATTGGCTCGCTGATATTGGCTAATCAAATCATAAGCACTTTGAGTCGGAAAACAACTAATGGTTGCAATACTTAAAACTTCATATAAAAATAAAGACGGTACCAGCACTTGAATATTGCTATTGGTCAACGTGGTAATTAACTCAAGTGCTTGTTGCTGGTCAGGCTCTTGCAAAAATAATTTAGTAAACACGCATGCATCCAAAACCACTTTATGCATCAGTTTCTTTGCCTGCTCTAAGTTGCCGAATCATTTCTTCTGATGAGAGCGGTGTGGGCACGGGGGTAACCCCAGCAATCATATCGACAAACTGTTTGGCATTCTCTTTTTTTTCCAGCTCTTTCAGTGCGCCGGCAATCGCTCTATTCATCAACGCCGTTTTTTGACCACGAGGTATGCGATCCAGCCCCTGCTTATTTTCTGGAGTCAGATATAATGTGGTTCTGATTTTTTCGTGCTCGACCTGCCTAGTATTTTTCATGGCACCTTAATTTACAATCTATTAATAACATCAACTAAACTGTCCAATCATTTAGAAATAACCACAGGCAGAATCTAAATTAAACTAAACCCAATCATTCTATAACCCAAGATGATGTGCTAACAATAAGAAACACATTATATTATGACTCCCCTTCAATCATTGCAGGGGAGTCATTTTTAAACCGCTATTATTTGCCGGCCGCTTGTTCAGGTGTCACCATTGCACCACAACTTGCTTCACCGCCTTTCATATTGCCCATACCCCCTTTCATACCCTCCATTCCTTTCATACCTCCCATCATCCCCATGCCACACGCGCCTTCCTTACCTTTCATCATCGCGCCACACATGCTTTCCATACCTTTTTTCATTTTGCCATTTTCCATCATGCCGCCACACATGCCTTGCATGCCTTTCATATCCATTTTGCCTGATGTTGGTTTATCTGCCTGCATATCCCCACACGCACCTTCCTTGCCTTTCATCATGGCACCACAGGCATTTTCCATACCTTTTTTCATTTTGCCATTTTCCATCATGCTACCGCACTTGCCTTCGCCACATTTACCTTCTGACGCATTTTTTTTGCCCCAGCCTGATTTACTGACAGAATAATTTGAGTTTTTAGTGATGCTAGATTTGGCTTTCAAATCACCGCACGCGCCTTCCTTGCCTTTCATCATAGCACCGCAAGCTTGTTCCAAGCCCTTTTTCATCTTACCATTTTCCATCATGCTACCACACCGGCCTTCACCACAAGCCGCATCCTTCTTTTTTGTCATTTTAGAGCCGCACTTCATTTCACCGGCTTTATCAGATTGTGCAAGTTGCATATAGCCACTATTCAAATCCTGCATGGCAAAAGGATTACTTTCTGCATTTACTGCCGTAGCCGAAAATGAAGCCGCAACAGCCGTACCAATAGTTGTTAAAGTTTTAGTCGTATTTTTCATTGCATTCCCCTTAAAGTATTGCGTGTTTTTATTTATTATTATTCGTTAATATAGCCCACACTTTTACACAAATTAAACTCAATATGCAAGCTTTACCGCAAACATTATGACATATTGGCGCGATTAAATAACCAACTAAAAACTAAGCAATTAATATTTGCGAGCGTGTAGCATTTTGCACGCGATACTCTTACAATCATGGTATCGCTACTCATAAATGCGAGATGCAAAGCCAATCATAATCCAACCACTACCATCATAAACCCCATGTTCATCCTACACAGCTCCAATAAAACCGAACACCTCCTTGAGCATCTTGCAACGATTATTAAAACAGCACCGCTATCCTCTCCATTTTGCAAAGAAGTTTTCTTAATCCAAAGCCAAGGCATGGAGCGTTGGCTCTCTCAACAGCTGGCACAACGCCTGCAAGTATTTGCCAATTTTGAATTTTTATTTCCGGGTAAATTTTTCACGCAAATGGCGCAGGATGTACAACAAACATTGCAGGCAAAGGGCTTTGAGCGTGAATTAATGGTGTGGCGTTTTGAACTATTATTGCGCGAATTGGATGCACCGGTATTTGCGCCACTGCGTCAATACCTTAGCGGCACCAACATAGACTTAAAACGCTTCCAATTAGCCACGCATTTAGCGCAGATTTTTGACCAATACCAAATGATGCGCCCAACAATGCTTGATAATTGGCAAGTTGGTAAATTACAGAGCAACAACCCATCCGAAAAATGGCAACAAGCCTTATGGAAAAAGCTGACCGCACAAATAGGCACTCAGCATCGCGGTGCTTTATGGATGCAAAGCATTGAATTATTTAATCAATTAGACGAACAGGCTTTAAGTGCGCAATTGCCCGAGCGCATTTCCATTTTTGGCCTCAATACCATGCCGCCACTATTTATGGAATTCCTACAAGGCTTAGCCCGGCATACTGATGTGCATTTATATCTGCTTAACCCTGCCCAAGCTTTTTGGGCTGATATTGTTGCTAGAAAACAAGCCGATTTAGAGGCATTTGACAATGGCCATCCGCTGTTGGCCAGCCTTGGCCAGCAAGGCCGTGAGTACCAACAAATGTTGCTTGACCGAGCTTTTGAAATTGAATTAGATAGTTTTGCTCTTAATGAAGCCGAACAACTCAGCAACCTGCAACAATTGCAAAATGACATTCTTAATAATTTAACCGAAGCCGCACCGCTACAAAACGATCATTCCATCAGCATTCATTCCTGTCATTCTCGCCTACGTGAGATTGAAGTCTTAAAAAACCAGATTTTACATGCACTAGAAACAGACCCCACGATTGAATTGCGCGATATTGTCATTATGGCTCCTGATATTCAACAATACGCGCCTTTTATTAGTGCGGTCTTTGCCGATATTCAACACGCAATTGCCGACCGCAGCTTACGCAGTACCAATAGTTCACTAGATGCATTTTTGCGCTTGCTGCGTATTACTCAGGGGCGTTTTGGTTGGCAAGAAGTAATGGATTTATTAAAACAAGAAGCCGTTTATCGCTGTTTTGGCTTAAACGCCAGCGATGTTGAGCTTATCGACCATTGGGTGGCGACAACCAATATCCGCTGGGGACAATCAGCACAGCATAAACAGCAACTCCAATTACCGGAATCACCTGAAAACACATGGCTGGCCGGTTTAGAACGGCTCTTAATGGGCTATGCCGTCGGCTCAGATGCCGAGTTTATTGCCGAAACCTTGCCTTATATAGAAATAGAAGGCACTTCTGCACAAGCATTAGGTGGCTTATATGATTTTTTGCAATTATTATTTAATGCAAGCCGCGAATTGGCCAAGCCGCATACGCTGCAAAACTGGGCAACACGTTTAATCCATTTTCTGGATTTATTATTTCCGGCCGATACATTAGATGCCAATCAACAAGCCGAAAAGCGTGAAATCACCGAAATATTGCAAGAGCTAAGTGCCGAATTAGCCGGCCTTCATCAACAACCCGTTGCTTTAGCCGTTATTTTATCTTGGCTGGAAGGCCGCGTAGAAGAAAGTAAATCCGCCAATGGTTTTTTACGCGGCCAATTAACCTTTTGTTCCATGCTGCCTATGCGCTCCATTCCCTTTAAAGTCATTGCCTTATTAGGGATGAATGAAGGTGAATTTCCACATATCGACCAACACTTAACCTTTGACTTATTAGGCAATGATTTTAAACCCGGCGACCGCTCACGCCGTGCCGATGATCGGTATCAATTTTTAGAAATTCTGTTATCGGTGCGCCAACAATTGATTATCACCTATATTGGCCAATCCATCACCGAAAACACCGCTATCCCTGCTTCGGTCATTTTGCATGAACTCCTAGACATCCTACACTCGCACTATCAACTAACCGACCTCGTAACACAACACCCCTTACAAAGTTTTAGTTCCGTTTATTTTAAAGGCGATAGCGAACTTATCAGTTATAGCCAAACCGATTATGCAACCGCTTGCGCACTACATCAGCAACAAATCGAACCAAGCCCCTGGTGGCAAGGAACTGTGACCAGTGAAGCGCGCAATATAATAGAACTAAGCGAACTGTTTGCTTTTTATCGTCACCCACAAAAATATTTCCTGCAAAATACACTAAGCCTACGCCTGAGCCAAATCGAAAGTGATGCACCGGAGCGAGAAATCTTCAGCCTGGAAGGCTTGGATGCTTATTTAATTAAGCAGCAATGGGTTGCTGCAAAATTACAAGATAGCAATTTATCATTAGCCAAACTCAAAGCCCAAGGCCGCTGGGTCGCAGGTGCATTAGGCGGTATTATCTTTCATGATTTAGAGCATGATATCGAGCAATTTGCTGATAAAATTGCCGCTAAAAACGTCGGCAGCTCCCTTCCCCCACTGGCTATTGATATGACAATTGGCACACACCGGCTCATCGGCAGCTTAGCCAATTTACATCAAAACGGCAGCTTGTTTTATCGCTACTCACCGATGAAAGGGAAAGATTTTATGCTTGCATGGCTGCATCATTTAATCATTAACCGCCTCCAGCCACAAACAACACATTTAATCACGCAAGATGACTTCATCAGTTTTTTACCTACCCATATTCAGGGTGATGAATTAGAGCATTTCCTGCAATATTATCTGACAGGACAACAACAGCCGGATGCTTTTTTTACCGAAGCCGCTTTTGTTTATATCAAACAACAACAGTTATTAAACTCGCCGCGTAGCCGCGCCAAAGACCCTGCCTTATTAAAAGCAAAAACAGCACTGAGTGAGGCATTAGCAAAAAGCTATGAACCGGAATTGCGGTTGTTGTATCAAAATTTAGCATCGCCGGAAGATTTATTAGATGCCAAGTTTGAAGCATATTGCCAACAGTTGCTATTACCTGTTTGGCAAGCGGTACATCAGCACTAAACAAATTTTTTGCAGCACCTTATTAGAGTGCTAAAATCAGCTACTACTTTTATAATGCCGCAAACAAAGCATGCTCAATATCGCTCATCCACCCGATAAAATCACTATTATCCGACTGTCAGCCATAGGCGATGTGTTAATGCTCTTACCGGCCGTGCGTCTATTAAAAAAGCACTTTCCCGAAACACAAATTGATTGGTTAATCGACCGACCTATTGCTAATCTGTTAGCAGAATTAACAGAAGTCAATGTCGTCCCGATTGATAAACCCAAATCCATTAGTGCTTATTGGCAGTTTAGACAACAATGGCGCAATAGCCATTGTGGTCAGTTAATTAGCTTTCAAACCAGTTTAGTGAGTAATTTAGTCATGGCACTGTTACCGGCGACACACAAAACCGGTTTTGGTGTGCCTTATACACGTGAAGGCCATCACTTTTTTACTGATACAGCTTACGCTCTGCCCAGCCATTTACATCAAGTAGAGCTGTTTTTTGCTCTAGCACAGAAATTTGCAGGGCTTGAGATGATACAAAACATAAGCCCGGCCGACCTTATGCTACCACTGAATGCTAAAGAGTTTGTGTGGGCAAGCGAGCAACTGCAAGCCCATACAGAATGGATTGCGATTAATCCGATGGCTTCCACGCCCGAAAAAACATGGACACAACAAAACTATATTGCACTGATTAATCAATTACAGCAACAATACCCTGCAAAGCATATCGTACTAACCGGCGGCCCCGGCACTGCCGAAGTTGAATTTGGGCAATACATTCAACAGCACACCCACCGCCCTTGCCTCAACTTAATAGGCAAAACCACACTGACACAACTGGCCGCCATTCTTAAACAAGCGCAATTAGTCATTGCACCGGATACCGGCCCTTTACACCTTGCCAATGCAATGGCAACACCGGTTATCGGTTTGTATGCCGTTACGCGACCTGAATATATTGGCCCTTATG
>JALSIU010000036.1 GCA_026989715.1 Methylomonas sp. | reverse complement strand
CGTTTTCAGCAAATGTTACAGCAAGGTTTGGTGGCTGAGGTTGATGCTTTGTATCGGCGTGGCGATTTAACGGCCGATATGCCGGCGATACGTGCCGTTGGCTATCGGCAGGTATGGTCTTATTTATCCGGGGAAATAAGTGCAGAATTGATGCAGGTGCAAGGGGTTGCGGCAACTCGGCAATTGGCTAAGCGTCAGTTAACCTGGCTACGTAAAGAAACTGAAGTTGAGCGATTTTTTACGGATGAGGGTGAGGTTTTTGCAAATGTGATGGCCTATGTGCAACAGCAAATAAGCTTGTAAAGTGGTACTTGAAAAGCATTTAATGAGTCAAGGGGGGTGAATGAAGCGACATAATAAAGCAAGGGTATTGGTAACAAAAACCTTAGAAAGTATTTTGGTTATTGCGTATATTCTATTTGAAGAATTTATCTGGAATATCTTGGCAGCCCCCATTTATCGGTACTGTACACGCCTGATTGCTATCGAATCGTTGGCAAAGGTGTTTTTAGGTATGCATCGCTATGTATTGCTGGTGGTATTTATTGTTATTTTAGCTGTGGCTGAGGTGCTGGGGTTTTTAGCGGGCTATAGTTTTGTACAGGGGCATATTGTTTTAGGCTTATTGGTTTACGCACTAAAAATCCCTATTGCCGCCTTTACTTTTTGGCTTTTTGAGCTGACCCAAGTACAGTTAATGAGCTTTCATTGGTTGGCAGTTGCTTATGAATTTATAGTGACTTGGGTAGAACGATTTAAGGCTTCCGCCATTCATGTTTATATCAAATCACACATTTTGGCAGTGCAGGCAATGATGCGGCAGTTGAAATTAGCCTATTTTTCTGAGGCAGGTTTTATCGCTAGTTTAAAAGCGCATTATCGCGCCTTTAAGCCATCTGTCAGGTCATTTTTTAAACGTTAGTTTTGTCATTTTAGGGCGCATCTATAGACCCTTTACTTAAATTGAATACTTATGAATCATAAAATTTTTTTAATTCTATGTGGTATGGTCATGGTTGTACTGCTAAGTGCCTGCGCTTCTAAATCGTTGCCATCAGAAGATATACAAGCGTCATTTGTCACGGTGCATCACTCTGTTTTGCATATTCCTGTTAATGCGACTTATCAATGGTCGCCTGGGTTTTCGCGGCAAGTGGTGGCGGGTAAATTGCATCATGTTGATATGTGGGGTTTGCTGAAGCAAGCCATAGAAGCTGAAATGCAGGCAAAAGGATACCGGCAGATAAGTATGGCAGGGCAAGCGGATATTAATATTAGTTTTGTGGCGGCTTTGACTTCCGCATTGGATGATACTGCGATTCAGCAGCAGTATGGATTGGTGCCGGGCTTAATAGTTAATCGGGTCGCTTCGGGGCAATATGAAAAAGGAACTTTGATTTTTGATGTTATCAATCCTAAAACGCAACGGTTGGTATGGCGTACGGCAGGTCAGGCTTTGGCGACTTTAGAGGCGATTCCTAAGGCTGATAGAAAAGCAAGAATAGCAGCCTTTGTTAAAAAATTATTAGCTTTTTTGCCGGAAACGTAATAAAACAATCATTTACATTAAGTATAAATGGAGTTGAAATATGAAAAAAGAATTTGATAGTTTGTTGGCCAAATTGAGTGCGCAACGTGATGAGCTTAATTTGCAGTTGCATTTAGCTTCTATGGAGGCAAAAGAAGAGTTTGCTGAAGCGGAGCAAAAGTGGGAGCTTGTTAAGCAAAAGGCAGGTGAAATAGCTGATGATTCCATTGAAACGACGGATGAATTTATTGGTGCGGTTAAAGTGGTCGGTGAGGAATTGGCCGAAGCATATCAGCGTATTGCAAAGCGTATAGCTGATTAAAGTCAGTTATATCGGTGGGTAGAGCGAGTGCGAAACCCACCATTGTACGGCTGTTTTAATAACTGCGTTGTACAGAAAAGCGTGCTAGTAATTCTAGTGCGTCTTTAAACTCAGATTCAGGCAGGGTGCTGAGTGCATCAATCGCTTTTTGCGCTTCTTCATTGGCGCGTTGCTCAGTGTAGTCGATCGCATTGGTTGCTTTAACAATATCATAAACGGCATTAAATGAGTCTCTATCGCCGGTTTTGATGGCTTCGATAATGATATTTGCCTGCGCTTCGTTACCATGCTCTATCGCATAAATAAGCGGTAAGGTGGGTTTGCCTTCTGCTAAGTCATCCCCTAAGTTTTTTCCCATCTCATCTTTGTTGGATGTGTAATCGAGTGCGTCATCAATCAGTTGAAAGGCAATGCCAAGATGTTGGCCATATTTGGCCATGCTGGTTTCAGTCGTAGCATCGGCACTGGCAATAACCGCACCGAGTTGTGTTGCGGCACTAAATAAAATAGCTGTCTTGCGTGAAATAACTTCTAGGTATTTTGCTTCGGTAGTGGCGGGGTTGTTGCAGTTTAATAATTGCAGCACTTCACCTTCGGCAATGGCTGTGGTTGTTTTGGATAAGATTTCCATCACGCGCATATTATTGGTGCGCACCATCATTTCAAAGGCACTGGAATATAAGTAATCACCGACTAAAATACTGGCGGCATTGCCCCAAACAGCATTGGCAGTGTCTTTGCCGCGCCGTAAATCAGATTCATCTACTACATCGTCATGTAATAAAGTGGCTGTGTGAATAAATTCGATAACAGCCGCCAGAATTAAATGACTATCTTCCTGATAGCTGAGTGCTTTTGCTGTGAGTAATAGCAACATAGGGCGTAAACGCTTGCCGCCACTATTAATAATGTAATGTCCGATTTGGTTGATAAGCACGACATCGGAAGTGAGTTCTTCTAAAATTAACTGATCAACTGCTTTAGCTTCATTTTCTGTCAGGACTTGAATTGATGCAAAATCAATTGGGGCATGTGCTTTGTTAGGTGTGTTTTGCGAAGCGGTCATTGATTTATTTTTTTAAAATAATATTTAAGAAGAGCTGGTTCAGTAAATTTTTCCTATTTTAACAGAACATGCACGGTAAAAATACATTATCATGTGAATTGTTTTTATGACTTGATTATTTTATGTGCGTGTTTTAGTTGACGCAGGTTTTTTTTATGCCTATAATCCCCTGTTCACTTTTAATAGAATATTGCTTGATGGAGCTTGCGCAAATGTATGCGGTAATTCAAACTGGCGGTAAACAATACCGTGTTGAAGAGGGCACTACCCTAAAAATAGAAAAACTTGAGCTTGGTATGGGCGACAGTGTTGAATTCGATAACGTGCTTATGGTGCAATCAGACGATGCTGTTAAAATTGGTCAGCCTTATGTAGAAGGTGGCAAAGTAACGGCTACCGTTACTGCACAAGGCAGACACAAAAAAGTTAAAATCATCAAATTTAGAAGACGTAAACACCATATGAAACAAATGGGTCATCGTCAATATTACACAGAAGTCCAGATTACTGGAATTTCTGCTTAACACGAGGATTTATTAATGGCTCATAAAAAAGCGGGTGGTAGTACCAAAAACGGTCGCGATTCCAATGCGAAACGCTTAGGCGTTAAGCGTTTCGGCGGTCAAACAGTCAGTGCGGGTAGCATTATTGTACGTCAACGTGGTACACGTTTTCATGCTGGTACCAATGTAGGGTGTGGTAAAGACCATACTTTATTTGCAACAGCAGATGGACAGGTTTTATTTGAGGTCAAAGGCCCTAAAAACCGTAAATTTGTTAGCATCGTTGCAGCATAATTATTTTGGGCAGTTGCTAGTGCGAATTTGATTCGGGCTAAGGCTGCATAAAATAAATAAAAACCTCGTCCGTAAAGACGGGGTTTTTTTTTGTCTATTTTTTAAAAATATGTCAGTAATTTAATGGGGTTTTAGGGAAATGAAATTTGTTGATGAAGCAGAAATCCGGGTAGAAGCAGGGGATGGTGGCAACGGCTGTATCGGCTTTCGTCGCGAAAAATATATCCCTAAAGGTGGCCCTGATGGCGGTGATGGCGGTGATGGCGGTAGTGTTTATTTGGTTGCCACGGATAATATCAATACATTGGTTGATTTTCGGTTCCATTCTGTGCATAGAGCGCAACGTGGTCAAAATGGTATGGGGCGGCAGTGTACCGGGCGTAAAGGTGATGATATTTTCGTATCGGTTCCGCGTGGAACGGTTGTTTATGATAAACAAACGCAAGAAAAATTAGGTGACTTAACACGGGTAGGTGAAAAGTTATTAGTTGCACAGGGTGGCTTTCATGGCTTGGGTAATACACGTTTTAAAAGCAGTATTAATCGCGCGCCTCAGAAAGCAAGTATGGGCTCTAAGGGTGAGCATCGTATTTTAGAGTTAGAATTAACGCTGATTGCAGATGTCGGTTTATTGGGGATGCCCAATGCCGGTAAGTCAAGCCTGATACGTGCAGTGTCTTCGGCAAAGCCGCGTGTTGCCGATTATCCTTTCACCACGTTAGTGCCTAACTTAGGTGTGGTCAGCGTAGATGATCAGCGTAGTTTTGTCATTGCGGATATTCCGGGGGTCATTGAAGGCGCGGCAGAGGGTGCCGGTTTAGGCTTGCAGTTTTTAAAGCACTTGGCGCGAACGAAAGTCTTATTGCATTTAGTGGATGTACAGCCTTATGAATCGATGGATACACCGGTTGAAGCGGCCAGGAAAATTAGTCAAGAAATTGCCAAATGGAGTGATGATTTAGCAAACAAACCGCGTTGGTTAGTTTTAAATAAGCTAGATAGAATTGCGGAAGCAGAGCGTGAAGCCTGTTGTCAGGCCATTGTTGATGAATTAGGTTGGAAAGGGCCTGTTTATCATATCTCAGCCTTAAAAGCAGAAGGAACGCGTCATTTGATGTTCGATTTAATGGCTTTTTTAGAAGCGCAACAAGCAGCGGCCTTGGCAGAAAATGATGAGCAGGACTAAATTTACGACTGCTAAGCGTATTGTAGTCAAGATTGGCAGTTCTTTATTGACTGATGGCGGTAAAGGGCTAAACCAAGCGGCTATTGCCGTTTGGGTGACACAAATGGCTAAGTTAAAGCAGCAAGGAATTGATGTTATCCTCGTTTCTTCAGGCTCGGTGGCGGAAGGTATGTCGCGCTTAGGTTTAAAAACACGACCGACCGCATTGCATGAGTTGCAAGCGGCCGCATCCGTTGGGCAGATGGGGCTGGTGCAAACCTTTGAAAGCAATTTTCAACGACATGGCTTGCATACGGCACAAGTCTTATTGACGCATGATGATTTGTCTAATCGGCAACGGTATTTAAATGCACGCAGTACTCTATTATCGTTACTTAAATTTGATGTGATTCCCGTCATTAATGAAAATGATGCCGTGGCAACCGATGAAATTCGCTTTGGTGATAATGATACCTTAGGGGCATTGGTTGCAAATTTGGTGGAAGCGGATTTGCTCATTATTTTAACCGATCAGTTAGGCTTATTTGATTGCGACCCGAGTATTCATCCGGAGGCAAGATTAATTAATGAAATCAGTGCGCATGACCCGTTATTAGATGCTATGGCAGGCGGAAGCCGTAGTGGCTTGGGGCGAGGCGGCATGGCAACTAAGGTGAGTGCCGCTAAATTGGCATCGCGCTCAGGTGCGGCAACGGTTATTGTTTCAGGTGAGCTGAGTGAGGTGATTGCACGTGTCGTGGCAGGCGATAGTATTGGTACTTATTTGTATGCCAATGTTGCCCCCTTGGTTGCACGTAAACAGTGGTTGGCGGGACAGTTACAGGCAAAAGGCAGTTTGGTGTTGGATGCGGGAGCTGTGCGGGTATTGAAAACATCAGGTAAAAGCTTATTGGCTGTTGGGGTGCTTGATGTGATGGGGCAGTTTAGTCGAGGCGAACTGGTCATTTGCGTTGATACGGAAGGCGTGGAAATTGCACGTGGCTTGGTGAATTATCCGGCTGCAGAAATGCGGCTGATTCAGGGCAAGGCGAGCCGGCAGTTTGCAGGTATTTTGGGATACTCTGATGATGAAGAAGTGATTCATCGCGACAATCTAGTGCTGATGGTATAGTATTAGCGGGGACAGGGGGAA
>JALSIU010000035.1 GCA_026989715.1 Methylomonas sp. | reverse complement strand
GCTACTGATGTCATGATAGCGGGCAAAATTGCGGTTGTTTGTGGCTACGGTGATGTGGGGAAAGGCTGTGCGCAATCTTTGCGTGGCTTAGGTGCAACCGTATGGGTAACTGAAATTGATCCTATTTGTGCTCTACAAGCCTCTATGGAAGGCTTTCGCGTTGTTACGATGGAGGAAGCAGCACCTTTGGCCAATATTTTTGTGACCGCTACAGGTAATTACCATATTATTAATCATGGTCATATGTTGGCGATGAAAAATAATGCCATTGTTTGTAATATTGGTCATTTTGATTCAGAAATTGAAATTGCGGCATTACGACAATATCAGTGGGAAAATATTAAACCACAAGTGGATCATGTTATTTTTCCAGATGGTAAAAAAATTATCGTGTTAGCGGAAGGGCGTTTGGTTAATTTAGGTTGTGCAACAGGCCATCCTAGTTTTGTTATGTCAAATTCATTTTGTAATCAAGTGCTTGCGCAAATGGAGTTATGGGAAAATGCGGCTGACTATAAAAATGAAGTATATATCTTGCCTAAGAAATTAGATGAAAAAGTAGCACGCGCACATTTGGCGCAATTAGGCGTGCAATTGACGCAACTTACAGAGCAGCAAGCCGCTTATATTAGTGTGCCGGTTGAAGGGCCGTATAAACCGGATCATTATCGTTATTAATTGCTTTGATGACGGTGTAGCGGCGATGTTGATACCCGCTTGATATAGCAATGATAGAACGACCTTGGTAAGAAATATCATGACTCATACAACAAATAATGCTGGCTTATTTAGCTTTGAATTTTATCCACCTAAGACAGAAGAGGGTGCTAATAATTTAGAACAAGTACATCGTGATTTGGCGAGGCTTAACCCTGATTTTTTTTCGGTAACATTTGGGGCAGGTGGCTCAACGCGCGATAAAACATATGATGCTGTGGTTAAAATTCAGAAAAATGGTGTAGCTGCTGCACCGCATTTATCTTGCGTGGCTTCGACCAAAGAAAATATTCGCGATATATTACAGAATTATCGCGCACATGGTGTTTCTAAAATTGTGGCGTTACGGGGGGATTTGCCGTCAGGTATGATGTCGGCTGGTGAATTTCGTTTTGCCAATGAATTAGTCGAATTTATACGCGCAGAGACGGGCGATCATTTTCAAATCCATGTAGCTGGCTACCCAGAAGTACACCCACAAGCAAATAATGCCAATGAAGATTTTGCTAATTTTAAGCGTAAAGTCGATGCAGGAGCGGATGCGGTTATTACCCAGTATTTTTATAATGCGGAGGCCTATTTTTATTTTTTGGAAAAATGTGCAAAAAATGGCATTGATATTCCCATTGTTCCTGGGATTATGCCGGTCACAAACTATTCGCAATTATTTCGTTTTTCAGATATGTGCGGTGCTGATATTCCGCGCTGGATGCGTAGAACCTTAGAGTGTTTTGGTGATGATCGCGCCTCTATTCTTGCTTTTGGTGAAGAAGTGGTTTCTAAATTGTGTCAGCAGTTAATAGATGGTGGTGCGCCGGGCTTGCATTTTTACACCATGAACCAGTCAAAACCTACTTTGGCTGTTTGGGATAATTTAAAATTGAGTTAAATGTAAGAAAAATGCATTGACGGTATTGAAAGGCAGGCAAGGCATTTATGTTTTGTCTGCCTTTTTTATTACTGATAAGGAAATAAAATGAGAGTGTCAAGATTATATGTGGCGATGTCGCTCACAGTACATGACATAATTGAGCTAGACGCGGATAACGCGCATTATTTACGTAGTGTCTTAAGGTTAAAAAAAGCACAGCAAGTGGTTTTATTTAATGGTAAAGGTGGTGAGTATCGGGGGGAAGTAACTGAAGCCTCACGTAAACAGGTGTTAATTAAAATACTGGCTTATATTGAGCGTAGCGTAGAATCAAATTTGCAGGTGATTTTAGGGCTGGGTATTTCGCGTGGTGAGCGTATGGATTTTGCTGTGCAAAAATCGGTAGAATTAGGCGTATCGCAAATTACCCCGTTACAAACAGAGCGTTGTGTAGTGCGTTTAACGACAGATAAGGCGCAAAATAAAATACGCCATTGGCAAAAAATAGCCCAACATGCAACAGAGCAAAGTGGGCGCACGATTCGACCCGCAATAGAAAATATTGCAAAACTTGAGCATTGGCTGGCAGAGCAGTCAGGATTGAAGATATTTTTAGACCCTTTTGCCACGCAAACTTTGCAACAATTACAGCCTGAAGCAGGGAAGGTTACTTTACTAGCAGGGCCGGAAGGTGGATTTGCAGAGCAAGAGCGTGAGTTGGCTAAGCAAGCGGACTTTGTGCCTGTCCAATTAGGGCCGCGTATTTTACGTACTGAAACAGCCGCATTGACTGCTTTGACTGCCGTGCAAGTATTATGGGGTGATTTAGGTGCTTAAAAAAATTGCAATGACATTGATTCCCTTTGCAATGTTATTGTTATTTTCACTAATGGCTTGTTTTGTTGGCTATGGTTTATTTTTAATGCTTGATGGTGCAATAGAGTTACGTCGCTTAATTAGTCGTACGACACAGGTGCTTTTAATTGTCAGTATTTACCCCGTTATGCGCTGGTTGAATAATAGTATGGCTGATTTAGGTTTTGTCGCTGTTAAGCCGTTTATCGCGCAGATGCTGGCTGGCGCACTACTTGGCGTGGTCACCTTATTACCCGTTTTGCTATTAACGTATGCGCTAGGGATTACCGTATTTGATACGACGGTTAATTGGCATTTGGGCAAAGTATTGACTAGCCTGCTGGTGACGTTTTTATTGGCCTTGTTGATTTCATTATTAGAAGAGCCCATGTTTCGAGGTATCCTAATTACCGCTTATTTAAAGCGTATTGGTGTTGTGGCGACGATTTTTGTGAGTTCATTTTACTATGCAATACTGCACTTTATTAAAACTAAAACCGATGTCTCTATTGAGAACGTCAATCTTGCCGATAGTTTTGTATTAACAGTCGAGGCATTTCAGAATTTATTCAAGCCTGAGCATTTAGGGGCGTTTTGGGCTTTGATCATGGTCGGTATTTTTTTGGCAATCATGCGCACACGTTTACAACTGAGTTTAGCTTGGTGTATAGGTTGTCATGCTGCATGGGTGTGGCAGATTAAAATGACGCATAAAATAACCGAGGTCAATTATGGCTCAGATTTACTTTATTTAATTAGCCCTTATGATGGTGTCATTGGGCCTATGGTCGCTGTTTGGTTGAGCTTGGTTATTGTTCTATATTTTGGGTATGAGTATTTTGTCGCTCAAAGGAAGTCGTGTTAGATTATTTTGTCACCTAGAGCTATGCATTTGCGAATTGCGTGATTGATGCCGCACTGCTTTTTTAAGTTCAAGTGCATTTTTTAATGCAATCAATAAGCCTAGAGTAATAAAGGCACCTGCCGGCAATGCGGCTAATAATACGCCTGCATCAGCAGGCATAAGGGTGATTTTCCAGTGCGTAGCGATTGCGCCAAATAGTAGCTCAGATTGTGCGAAGAGCGTACCTTCACTGAGAATTTCTCGGCAAGCACCTAACAGCACGAGGGCAATGCTAAAGCCTAATCCCATGGCGAAACCATCTAGTAGGCTGGGTAGAATGGGGTTTTTCGAGGCAAAGACTTCAGCACGGCCGATAATGGCGCAGTTAGTGACAATCAGCGGAATAAACAGCCCTAAAGATTGATAGAGTTGATAGAACCAAGCATGCATAATCAACTCTATGCCGGTGACGATGCCGGCAATAATGAGTACAAATAAGGGTAGTCTTATTGCAGGTAAAATAGCATGGCGGCTTGCTGCAATAAATCCATTGGATAGTACCAGTGTTATGGTAGTCGCAATACCTAGGCCTAAGCTATTGGTAACGGTATTACTGACGGCAAGTAATGGACAAAGCCCTAATAAGGCAACCAGTGCTTGATTATTATGCCATAGTCCATTTGTGAGAATTTTAGAATACTGATGCGCCATTTATTGAAAAATCGTTTGTTGATGTTGTAGGAAAAATAAGCCGGTCGTTTTGACTTGATTGACAATGGCGCGAGGGGTAATCGTTGCGCCTGTAAATTGGTCAAATAGGCCGCCATCACGTTTGACGCGCCATTGTGATAGCTTGTCTTTGTGTAATGATTTGTGCGTAAAAGTTAAAATCCAATCAGATTTTTTAAGCTCGATTTTATCACCTAACCCCGGTGTTTCTTGGTGGCTTAATACGCGTACGCCCATAATTTTGCCTGTGATATGAATGGCAATTAATAATTCAATTTTGCCATTATAGCCCTGTGTGGTGTAAGTTCTAATCACTGCGGCCACAGGTTTACCGGCTTTTCTGGCGCGATAAATGGTGTATATCCCTTGCTGCATGACATCATTGGCTAAGTTGTTATCGTAATCAGTAACAGGTAATACGGCTTGTAGTTGGCTTAATAATGCCTGGCGTTTATTGGCGGCAATTTTATCTTTGGTCGCATGAAATACTAGGCTAACCAAGCCGATGATAATAAAGGAAAATAAGCCGACTCTTAGTGCGGCAGTTGTGGGTAAACTCATAAGGTTTGCTTACGTATTTTGGGGCGCAGGTAATAGTCGATGCTTGGGGCAGTCAAGTTAGCTAATAAAACGGCAAAGGCGATAGCATCGGGGTAGGCGGCCCATGTGCGGATAATATAAATTAATAAGCCGATGAGTAAGCCATAAATAAGTCTGCCCTGATTGCTGGTCGCCGCACTAACAGGGTCGGTTGCAATAAAAAAAGCACCACATAAACTTGCGCCTGATAATAAATGCACTAAAGGCGAATGGAAGTGCTCTGCATCTACCCCGTAAGCGATGGTGGCAGGCAGGCAGAGCCCTAACAGAACTGACACGGGAATGTGCCAGCTGATGATTTTTTGATGCAGTAGCCAGAGCCCACCTAATAAATAAGCGCAGGATAGCCATATTAACGGCGAGCTGATTATTGCAGGGTTAGGTAAGGCATAGCCTAAGCTGAGTTGCGTTTTAGTTGCATCTAAAAGGGTTGCACTGCTGAGGCCGTCAATCGGTGGATGGCGTGTAAAAATGATGTTGAGTGTTTCTATGTCGGATAAGGCAAGTAAAGGTGTTTGCCAAGTAGTCATTTGGAGTGGAAAGGATATGAGCAGGAAGACATAGGCAACCATTGCGGGGTTGAAAGGGTTGTAGCCTAGGCCGCCATAAAGCTGTTTGCCTATAATAATGGCAAATAATGTACCGCAGACAATAATCCACCACGGGGCTAGGGGTGGAATGGCTAAGGCAAGCAATACGGCAGTAAGGGTTGCACTTAAGTCATGTAAATGAATTTTGATGGGGCGTTGTCGTAAATGGAGCATATAGCCTTCTGCTAGCAATGCTGTCATACAGGCTAATAGAAGCTGGATAAAAATACTGATACCAAATAAATAGTACATGACCGCAATGGCTGGTAGTAATGCCAGCAGTACTTGGCGCATTAGGCGGTTAACGGTCGTGCGTGCAGTAATAAAAGGTGAACTGCTAGTGGAAAATTGCATGTTAGGGTTGTTTTCGTTTCGCGAGGTTGGCGGCTTTCATTTTTTCAATGGCAGCTTTGCGTTTAGCCGCTTTAAGTTGCAAGGCTTGCTCAGCTCTTTTTTGACGTAATTGTTGTTGCTGATAGCGTTTTTTTGCCAAGTTGGCCTGAGCGGTGCGTTGTGCTTTGATGCGCAGTGTGCCTTTGCTGGCGCGAAAGGATTGTACTAATGGAATATGGCTGGGGCAAACGATATCGCAACAGCCACATTCAATACAATCAAAGAGCCGATAATCTTGACATTGTTCTACTTGTCCGACGCGGCTATGTTGATACAGCTGTTGTGGTAGTAGTTGCTCAGGGCAGATATCAGCACAAGCTCCACAGCGAATGCAGGGGAGCGTTGCTTGTTGTTTTTGTAAGTCTGTTGTCGTCAGTGCCAGTATGCAGTTACTGGCTTTAGTGACGGCAATGTCATCACTGCTTAAGGCAAT
>JALSIU010000034.1 GCA_026989715.1 Methylomonas sp. | reverse complement strand
CACTAGCAAATAGGGAACATCGCCTCGCATAACGCGCCCATACTTCCTATCTCGTGTTAAGCCAGGGTAATTCGCAACCAAAGCATCCCGAGTACGAGTCAAATAATTGAAGAGTGTTGATTTACCCACATTTGGGCGACCAACTAAAGCGATAACGGGTAATGACATAAAAATTCCGTAAAATTAAACCAATAAGCGATAAATTGAAAAGGCTTTTAACCGTTACCGTCTTCGGTAACAGCCAAAAACCCCAGCAATCAATCTATATAAAATAAAAGAGCACTCTAAAACAATACCAATCGCACAGCGGCTACTGTGCCATCCGTTGCATAAACATAAACAATATCATCTACCACCACAGGCTGGGCAACAATCGGCTCGTCCGTAATTTCAATGCGCCCCAATAAGCGACCATCGGTCACCGACAACCAATGTAAATAACCTTCAAAATCACCGACCACAACATAATCACCATAAACGGCCGGCATAGATAAACGGCGTTGATGCAAATCGGTTTGCTTCCAATATGATGCACCGTTGCGTTGATCTAATTGCCACACATCACTGCTCACATCACTTAAATATAAATAGCTGTAATCCGAGCTAAGCCCTTGCACAGCTGAAATGGATTCATTACGCCATAAGACTTCGCCATCAATCAATGTTAAGGCACTCAAGCCACTGTTAAAACTACTGACAAAAATAATATCGTTACGCACCACCGGCGTGCCATTAATATCTGTTAAGCGTTCTATTTCCGAGCGGCCTTTAGGAATGGCAACACTTTTTTCCCAAAGATAAGCCCCGTCAGACAGATTGACCGCGACCAGCTTGCCGTTAGCATAGCCAATAATAACGCTATCATCTGCAACCACCGGTGCGCCATCGCCTCTTATGCTTAAAGCAGGATCTAAGTGCTCCAGCACCCAAATTTGCTTACCATCGTTTCGGTTGAGTGCCAAGTCTTTACCGTCAATCGTACGAATCAGTAAAGTATCGCCCGCCACAACAGGTAAGGCCAGTACCGCACTGGAAACACGCCGTTTCCAAACAGCCTCGCCAGTTTCCACTTTTAAAGCCAGCACATCGGCTTTGCCGGTGCCCACAAAGAGCAAATCTTGGTCAATCACAGGGCCTGATGTAATCGGCAAATCGGTTTCCACCTCCCAAAGCAATTCGCCATCGGCAAGGTTTCTTGCCTGAATCAGCCCTTCAATATCCGCAACCACAATGCGATCATCGGCAATGGCAGGGACTAAATTAACCGCCAGTTCATTCGTCCCATCACCATCGGACTCATCCCACACCAGTTCAGGTTTGACTTCAAACTGATAGTCGGTCAACTCGGCAGGTGGCTCAGAATTATCCGAATCACTCAATAAATCACCGACAGCATCCTTCATGCCTGTTAACGTCGCACAGCCTGATAAACTGAGGGCAACCAATAAAATAAGAATCTTATGCATTTTTAAAAAACCAGTAATAAAAGTAATCGACTCGCCAAAACAAGTGCTTATGTTAATAACCGCCCCCACATATCATAATCATCGACTTCTTCAATTTCGACACTCACCAAATCACCGACTTGTAAGTGATTAGCACCATCAATAAAAACCTGGCCATCAATTTCCGGTGCATCGGCTTTACTTCTTGCCACCGCCCCTTCTGCCACTACTTCATCAATAATGACCTGCTCAATATGACCGACACGACGCTGTAAGCGTGCCGCACTAATCAAGGCTTGATGCGCCATAAAACGCTCTAAACGCTCTTGTTTAATGGCTTCAGGCACAGCATCGGGTAAATCATTAGCGGCCGCACCTTTAACGGGAGAATAAGTAAAACACCCAACACGGTCGAGTTGTGCGGCGGTTAGAAAATCCAATAATTCTTGAAATTCCGCTTCTGTTTCCCCTGGAAAGCCAACAATAAACGTACTGCGTAAAATAATATCCGGGCAAATCGAACGCCATGATTTGATGCGTTCTAAATTATTTTCAGTGGCTGCGGGACGCTGCATAAGTTTTAAAATACGCGCATTCGCATGTTGAAAAGGAATATCCAAATAAGGCAAAATTTTACCGGCCGCCATCAATGGCACAACTTCATCGACATGCGGATAGGGATAAACATAGTGCATACGCACCCAAATGCCCAGCTCCCCTAAGGCGGCGGCTAAGTCATAAAACCGAGTGCGTAATGACTTATCTTGCCAGTCAAAGGCTTGATATTTTAAATCTACGCCATAGGCACTGGTATCTTGTGAAACCACCAATAACTCTTTAACACCAGCATCTGCAAGACGCTTGGCCTCTAATAAGACTTCATTCACCGGCCGGCTCACCAAATCACCGCGCATATCAGGAATAATGCAAAAGGTACAACGATGATTACAGCCTTCCGATATTTTCAGATAAGCATAATGTTTAGGCGTTAATTTAATCCCTTGCGGTGGCACCAAGCTGGTATAAGGGTCGTGCAATGGCGGTAAATGCTTATGTACCGCCGTTACCACTTCTTCTAAGGCATGCGCCCCGGTAATTTCTAAAACTTGCGGGTGTCGCTCTAAAATCTCGTCTGCCCGCCCGCCTAAACAACCTGTAACAATTACTTTACCATTTTCGGTAATCGCCTCACCAATACTGTCGAGCGACTCTTCCACGGCCGCATCAATAAAGCCACAGGTATTGACCACCACCATGTCTGCACCCTCATAATTAGGTGCAACTTCATACCCTTCCGAGCGTAATTTAGTCAAAATACGTTCACTGTCCACTAATGCCTTAGGGCAGCCTAAACTAATAAATCCAATTTTTGGTGCTTTCATGTATTTGTATCAATCTGTCTATATCTTCAGCCCAAGAAAAACCAATGCCTAAGCTGAACCTGTGTGGTACATTTGTACCTTAATCTTGTTTATTATAATGGACTGCCAGCCAAATACTATCCATATCCGGATGCGTCCAAGCAACACGGTGTTTACAGTGCGCAGGAATCAGGCAATAATCACCAGCTTGTAGTTTTTTATCCGGCAATGCTGCATCAAAGGCCAAAATAGCAGCACCTTGTATAAGCAATACCCACTCATCATGGTCTTGGTCATACCACTGCCCCGGTGCCGTTTGATGCCCTCGAGACACAATGCGCTCAATATGTAGCTGTGCATTTTGCACTAAACAACTGCATAGTTCCTCGGGCAATTGCGTCGGAATCTCGGTAAATATATTTTTAACGGTCAGCACTTTATGTCACTCTGCAAACGCTCTCTGCATTCCTTATTTTTCTTAAAAACCATGTTACTACTCATTTGCTTAAGCCTTAGCCCTGTGCAGCTCATGGCTGATATAAGCACGCCGCTATGGCAACTGGTCAAAAATGAGCAAGGCATTAAGGTCTATACCCGCAAAGTCGCGCATTCGCAATTTAAAGCCTTTAAAGGTGAAATAACGCTGAATACCTCTATCACAACGCTACTGGATTTTATTAATAATGCCGAACAATGCCCCAAGTGGCGTTATAAATGCATCAAAATGTTACACTTAAGCGATGGCTACCTCTATAAACTGAGTCATTTACCGTGGCCTTTAAGTAACCGCTATACAGTGATGCACTCACAATTACACATCAATGCCGCACAAAATATCTATACGCTCTCTTTAAAAAACATTCCGCGCAAGCAACTTCCACGCGCCATATTAGCGCAACTGCCGGCACCGGGACGTACCATACAAATGCGCTACTCCGATGGCTACTGGCGATTTAAGCTCAAAGCATCAGGCGATATTCATATTACCTATCAAATGCACGGCGACCCTGCTGGAGCATTACCGGCGGCCTTAGCTAATCAAGGCGTAACCAACGCCGCCTTTATTACCTTGCTTAACTTAAAAAAACATTTTGCACCCTAAAGCCTGCGCCGCTTTTTAAGCCAATGTATTAATTGATAAATGCTGTTTATCCATAGACAAACTCAGCTTACCCAATAAAAGAGCCTCTAGCTCCTGCCCCACCATGCTATAACGCCAACCATGCAACAATGCACAGTTTTCCGCATCTAATAATAACTGCTCCAAATCTTTGCGCGTTGCCAACATAACAGGGTTTAACGAATTTTCATCCGCTCGTAAGCGCACAATGCCGGTCAATATATCTAAAATAGCTTCTTGTTGCGGCGTTCTCTTGGCATTATTCGCCTTGGTTTTTAATTTCAAACCTGGCATATCTTGGGCTTTTTTAATCAGCTCACATAATTGTTGCCCACTGCGACGTACAAAGCCATCGTTAATGCCTCTAATTTTGGCAATCGCGCGTATATCCGTCGGCTGTAACTTTGCCATATCCAAGATATGCTCATCACGCAAAATCCAATTTTTAGGTTTATCACTCTTTTTAGCCGCTTCCTCGCGCCATTCGGCCAACACTTGCACAATCACCAGCTGCTTACCGGTTAATTTATTTTTACCTCTGATTTTTAACCACGCATCCGCCGGTGGAATATCATATAAATCAGGGTTCATCAGTTGCTCAAAATCTTCTTTTAACCAATCTTCACGCCCTAAAGCAATCAGTTTTTCTTGCATCATTTGATAAATCTGCGCCAAATAAATCACATCATCCGCCGCATATTGCAATTGCTCCGCCGATAAAGGCCGCTGACTCCAATCAGTACGCGTGTGCAATTTACTCAGATTAATATTTAAAAAACCTGATACCAACATGGCATAACCCGGGTTTTCTTGATAGCCCAAAATCGGGGCAACCAATTGCGTATCATAAACGGGGGCGGGTAATTTACCTGTCAATTGATAAAAAATTTCCACATCTTGACGACAAGAGTGCAGAACTTTCACAATATTCGGGTCATTAATCACAGCAAACAACTCATCTAACTGCCCTTCTAAAGCAATCGGGTCCACACAAGCCACCCATTCCAAGGTAGCTACTTGCAACAAACAAAATTTAGGATAATACGTTTTTTCCCGCAGGAACTCAGTATCAAGTGCCAACCACGGCTCTTGGCGCATTTTTTGACATAGTACTTGCAACGCGGCCGCTGAATCTACAAACTGAATTTCACTCATTCTTCTCATTAATATTTATTTTGGTTAATAAAGAAATGGAAGACTCCCCCTCGCATTTCTTGTGGGCTCAAGCACATCTCGGCCTGAGACAAAAATAACTTAATCCTTAGGCTTAGATTTACGTTTATCCGCTGCCAAATAATGCCTACGTGTGCCGCGCCGGTATCTTTTTTCCGTTTGATATTTCTTGCCGGCACCACTGAGGCGTTTAATATCTAATTTTTTCGAATTTATTTCCATTTCTTTAAAAATTTGCAAGATTTCCACCGGCATGCCGGGCGGTAAACTTAACACCGTGTAATGATCAAAAATATCGACATAGCCAATTCTTTTCCGCTCAACACCCGCCTCTTCCACCAACATATCTTTAATAAGATTAACCGATACTTTATGGTATCGCCCCACCTCGATACGATAACGTACCATTTGCGCATGAATTAACTCATGCGCTTTTTGTTTCTCGGTAGTCAGGCTATTGTTTTCACTTTCACTCAAGGCCAGTTTTGGCTCGTTAATAAACATTAAAGCCGCGGCGACATCAAGATAATCCAATCTTAAATGCCGCGCACTCACTTCAATTAACGCCTTATTTGCCGTCAAATCTTCTTGTGCAATAATACGTTTTAACTGCTTCTCTAGGGTCAACTGTCTTTCTATTTCAGTATCTGCCCTATTTTTACTCATTTAACGCCCCTAAACGAATATCAACATAAGCCTCATCACGCAACCGCCGCAACCAAAGCTCTGTTTCTTCTTCAATTTTTCGTTTACGTATTTCATTACGTGCCTGATTGCGCTTATACTCCTCACTATTATCTTTGCTACGTCGGCCTAAAACCTGAATTAAATGCCATCCAAACTGAGTTTGTACGGGCGCACTGATTGCATTGATGGCCAATTTGCTCATTGCTTTTTCAAAGGGCGGCACTAACAAGCCCGGCACAACCCAGCCT
>JALSIU010000033.1 GCA_026989715.1 Methylomonas sp. | reverse complement strand
AAGAGTATTTGTTAAAACAAGCCAAAATGGCACTTTTTCGTGCCAATGGTCGAGCAGATAATCTTACTGTGCAGTGGGTACGAGTTGGCGTATAGAGTCGAGTGTGAACGGCATTAAAATGAGTGCTTTATAAGTAGCAAATCCAGCGAGTATTATAAAAATAAGACCACTTATTTTATGTAATAAGGACAGTGGTATTTTATTTAATAAGCTACGCCCGGCTGCTACGCCAATAATGGTGGTAGTTGCTAACGCAAAGGTTGCGCCTATCCATATGGCCAGCGGTAAATCGGTACTGCTTAAAGCAACGACGGCTAGCTGCGTTTTGTCGGCAAACTCGGCAACGGTTATTAAAAGAAATGTGCTTAGAAAAATGCCATGACCACTTTTTTTAGCTAAGTCTTCATCTTCTGAGTCGTCCTCACTCAAAAATAAAGCATGTAAGCCAAATATTGCAAACAGTATCGCAACGACACCGGCAACGATATAATCAGGAATCCAATTGGCAATGGCAACGCCAAAGACAACGGCTAAGGTATTGAGCAAGGCAAAGGCCGCAATCGCTCCTAAAATAACGGGGGCGGCTCTATGTCTCGCTGCTAGCGACATACAGACTAATTGACTTTTATCGCCTATTTCGGCAGCAATAATCAGAATGTAACTGGTGCTAATGGGCGTAAACCACTCAAAGAAAATGGGTGGTAGTTGCAGGTTAAATGAATCCATAGAAAGGTTAGTGGAAAGAACGGGTCGTTGCTGTGTAAAATAATGTGGCAGTATACAGGTTTTTGGCTTTATTTTTTAGGCGAAAATCTGCCCTTTATTGGCGCAGGTCTAAATAACCCCCTATTTTTAAATTATTAACAGAGAAATAAAACTGAATGGCATTATTACGCTTAAAAAAAGTTTCTATCGCTTTTGGTACGCACGCGCTATTAAAGCAAGCAGATTTCCAACTAGATGCCGGTGAAAGAGTCGGTTTATTAGGCCGCAATGGCGAAGGTAAATCAACGCTCATGAAAATTATCATGCAGCAAATTCACGCAGATGAAGGGGAGGTTTGGCGTAAACCGGAGTTGCGCATTGCCGTTTTAGAACAAATGCCGCAGCTGCCTGATGAAGAAACAATTTATGATGTGGTTGCCGGTGGCCTGGGTGAAGTAGGAGCATGGATTAAACGCTATCATGATTTAACGCTGCATATGACCGATATGGATGATGCTGCGCTAAAAGAAATGGGCGATTTGCAACATAAACTGGATGTGCATGATGGTTGGCAAATTCAACAACGCGTAGAAAATATTCTCAGTCGCCTGAATTTACCGGGTGATACGCAAGTCAAAGGGCTGTCAGGTGGATGGAAAAGACGTGTTTCTTTAGCGAAAGCCTTGGTGATAGACCCTGAAGTCTTATTATTAGACGAGCCGACCAACCATTTGGACTTAGACAGCATCATGTGGTTGGAAGAGCAATTGCTTAATTTCAAAGGCGCGATACTATTTGTCACGCATGACCGCTCTTTTCTGCAGAAACTAGCCACGCGCATTATTGATTTGGATCGCGGTCAACTCGTTTCTTGGCCGGGAGATTATGCGGATTATTTAGTCAAAAAAGCCGCCGCATTAGAAGAAGAAGCCACACAAAATGCCTTGTTTGATAAAAAATTAGCCCAAGAAGAAGTGTGGGTGCGCCAAGGGATTAAAGCGCGTAGAACGCGTAATGAAGGCCGAGTAAGAGCCTTAGAAGCTTTGCGTAAAGAACGCAAGCAACGTCGTAATCTACAAGGTACAACAAAATTATCTGTTGATGCCGGCCAAGCTTCAGGTAAAAAGGTCGTTGCTATGCAAGCGGTCAGTTTTGCTTATCCTGACAAACCCATTGTTAAAGATTTTTCAACCGTTATTCAGCGTGGCGATAAAATTGGTCTGATTGGCCCAAATGGCTCCGGTAAAACGACCTTCTTAAAATTATTATTAAAAGAACTAGAGCCTCATGCCGGAGTAGTGACCCAGGGCACAAAATTGGAAGTGGCCTATTTTGATCAATTGCGTGAAGAACTAGATCCTGAAATCAGTGTGGCGGATACGATTGCCGGCGGCAATGATCATGTGCTGATTAATGGCGAGCCACGGCATGTGATGTCTTATTTGAATGACTTTCTCTTTGCACCTGCACGGGCTAGATCGCCGGTTAAAACCTTATCTGGCGGTGAAAAAAATCGCTTATTATTAGCCAAATTATTTACCAAACCTGCCAACTTAATCATCATGGATGAGCCGACCAATGACTTGGATATGGAAACCTTAGAGTTGCTGGAAGAACGCTTGGTTGATTATAAGGGAACGCTATTGATTGTCAGTCATGACCGCGCTTTTTTAGATAATGTGGTGACCAGTGTATTCGTATTTGAAGGCCAAGGGGTTGTTGGTGAATATGTTGGTGGTTATTCGGATTGGTTGGCCTATCGCCAAAGTGTCAGTCAAGCAGAAAAACAGAGTACGCCTAAAAAGGTAGCTGTTAAAGAACCTGCCTCTCCTTCTAAAAAGAAAAAATTAAGCTATAAAGAGCAAAAAGAACTCGATGAACTCCCTGTCATAATCGAAAGTTTAGATGCTAAACACACAGATATTAATGCACAAATATCGAGTGCAACTTTTTATCAACAAGAGCAAGCAGCCATACAGTTAGTGTTAGATGAATTGGCAAAAGTTGAAGCTGATTTAGAACAAGCTTATCAACGCTGGGATGAATTAGAGGCGTTACTAAATTAATTTTATTGCAATAATGCATATTCTATTTTATGATAGTCGGCTGTTCAGTATTCATTGGGCAGTCTAATATCTGGAGAGCTGGCCGAGCGGTCGAAGGCGCACGCCTGGAAAGTGTGTATACGGCAACGTATCAAGGGTTCGAATCCCTTGCTCTCCGCCATTTAAGTGATTGATTAATATTTAAATATAAATGACGCTATATCATGCGTCGGTGTATTTAGTCATTTGTTTTATATTCAAGTACATGTTGCCAATATCAGCAATATCAAAGCTGCCGGCAATGTATTGCATTGGGTGAGAGCATCTAAAAATATCTTTCGGCTAACGCTCACTTCAGAGAGGCACATCGTTTCATGGCGTTATGAGATCATATCTGGTGTTTGATAAAAACTAGGTTGGCGTATTCTATCGGGTATTTTATACCAATCTCAACAAGTATTTACTTTAATGTAGCCCATTTACGGAAACAAAGTTGATGAATCGATTGAGAGTATTTAGCAAATTCATTCCAAGCTTGGCAACATACCGATACAATTTCAGCGTAACCATCAAAACATCGATTTGAAAAGTCCGTTCGTCTCAATTGTTGCCAAATTTGCTCGACCGGATTTAGTTCAGGCGAATCAGGCAAGAGTCAAAAACTTGCAATTTAAGATGACTGGTCGTATATTAAAAGATTGGTCAATATTTTTTGCATGTAAATGAGGTCATAATCAGGCCGATACGTAATTATTATTGATTGAATACTTTTTTAACCCTGATTTATCTATTTGGAGTGTTGTGATGCCTAAATATATTATTGAGCGTGAAATTCCGGGAGCGGGTGATTTAACTGCTATTGAGTTACAACAAATTGCACAGAAGTCTTGTTGTGTGTTGGCTGATATGGGGCCGCAAATACAATGGGTGCATAGCTATGTGACGGCAGATAAAGTATATTGCATCTATATTGCACCGGATGAGCAAACTATCCGTGAGCATGCTAGTCGTGGGGAGTTTCCTGCAAATGCGATTAATGAAGTAAAAACAATCATTGACCCAACAACAGGTGAATCATAAGTAAGATGTGAACAGGCGCAAGTGATGTCTCGCGTCTTTATATAATAATAAAAATTAAATAGAGGAAGAACGATGTACTTATCAAATAGGCGGTACGGCTCATGGCAGAAAACACTGCTAGCAAGTGTATTATCAGCGGCCACTTTGCTGCTGACGGCACCTGTGCAAGCGGATGAAACATGCCAATCACCTTATATGGCTAAAATTACAGGACAAGAGGATTTTGTTTATGTTTGGACTTTAGGGATGGAAGGTGTGGGCGATGAGCAGGATAAATTAGTAACGGTTGATGTGAACCCTAAATCTAAAAATTATGGCAAAGTCATTCATAGTTTGTCGGTCGGCGGGCGTAATGAAGCCCATCATTCCGGTTTTACCGATGACCGTAAATATTTATGGGCAGGTGGATTAGATACCAATAAATTATTTATTTTTGATGTGCATACAGACCCTGCCAAGCCGCGTTTAAGTCGGGTTATTAAAAATTTTGTAGGTGAAACGGGCGGAGTTGTCGGGCCGCATACGACTTATGCCTTACCGGGGCGAATGATGATTACCGGTTTATCGAATAGTAAAGACCATGGTGGACGTACCGCTTTGGTGGAATACAGTAATAAAGGTAAATATATTACAACGCATTGGACACCGACAGACGGTGATTTACGAGGGGCTGTGAAGTCAGGTAAATATGCAGATGGCTATGGTTATGATGTGCGCGTATTGCCACGGCGTAATGCTATGTTTACCTCGTCATTTACGGGCTGGTCTAATTATATGATGGATTTTGGTAAAATGTTGGGTGATGCGGAAGCGATGCAACATTTTGGCAATACGGTAGTACAGTGGAATTTACATACGCGACAACCTAAAAAAGTCATGGATGTTCCGGGCGCACCATTGGAAATACGTTGTGCTTGGAATCCAAATCATAATTATTGTTTTACCACAACGGCATTGACTTCAAAAATATGGCTTATCTATGAAGATAAACAGGGACAGTGGCAAAGTAAAGCGGTAGCTGATATTGGCGACCCTAGCAAAATTCCATTACCCGTGGATATTTCCATTCAAAGTGATGACAATATGCTGTGGGTCAATACCTTTATGGATGGTAAAACGCGCGGATTTGATATTTCAGACCCCTTTCACCCCAAACAAGTATTTGCACAAAAAATTGGCGCACAAGTCAATATGGTTTCGTCTAGTTGGGATGGTAAACGCCTGTATTATACCTCGTCACTATTGGCTAACTGGGATAAAAAAGGGCAGGATAATGAACAGTATTTAAAGTTGTATCACTGGGATGGTAAACAGCTAAAGCAACAGTTCGCCATTGATTTTATCAAAGCAAAATTAGGGCGTGCGCATCAAATGCGTTTTGGGGCTTATTCTTTGTATGCAGGTTTAAATACGGATAATTCGCTAGCTAAATTGGCACAATTGGATTCACTGTAAGTTTTAATGATCACTTGAGCGAAGTGCGATGATTTATATATCGCACTTTGGTTTATCAAGCGATGGTGTTATTTTTTGTTTGCTAGAGATAGGTTATGCGAGTACTGGTTATTTTATGGTTAATAGGGATGCTGTATGGCGGTAAGGTTTTAGCTGACGCATTACCTATTAAATTGGCTCCGGGCTATCGGCCATTAGCATTTAAAATGGCTCAAGCCGGTAGCTATACTTTACCGGTCATTGGGACGGCAGCAGATGGCGAGGTGCTAAATACTTTAGGGCAAACTCAACAATTGCATGACTTAATGGGCGATAAAATTGTTTTGCTCAGTTTTATTTACTCTACTTGCAGCGATGCGAATGGTTGCCCCTTAGCAAGCATGGTCTTTCATAAAATCAAGCACCGCTTACAGCAAGAGCCGCAATTGCAGGGAAAGTTACGTTTGTTGACGTTAAGCTTTAATCCTGAGCATGATACACCTGAGGCCATGGCGCGATATGCCGAAAGCTTTCAAAGTGATGCTGTCGATTGGCAGTTTCTGACCACGCAGTCCGAGCAACAATTAACACCTATTTTAGAGAATTATCAGCAAAGCATACAAAAAGTGTATGATGATGACGGTCATTTTACGGGTACTTTTGCGCATATTTTACGTGTTTATTTAATTGATAGGCATAAACAAATTCGTAATATTTATAGCGTGACTTTTTTGCATGCCGATACCTTGCTAAATGATGTACAAACCTTATTGCAAGCATTGCCAACAGCACAAAAAACGGCTCACAATAATCCTTCAGCCGCCCTTTATCAAGCAGGCGATAATAAACGCCATTATGCACAAAAAAACTATCAAACGCAGTCAGTGGCATTAACGCAACGGCGCGGGCAGGCTGCTGATTTATTGGCGACGATACAACAGCCGATGCTTGGGTTGCCAAGCGTTCCCGTTCCTATCGGTAATCCTATTACGGCCGCTAAAATTGCTTTAGGTCGCAAACTCTTTTATGACCGTCGATTGTCTTTAAATAATACTTTTTCGTGTGCTATGTGTCATATTCCTGAGCAGGGCTTTAGTAGCCATGAGATGCAAACGGCGGTGGGTATCGAAGGGCGCAGTGTGCAACGTAATAGTCCCACTCTTTATAATGTTGCTTATGCGACTAAACTATTCCATGATGGCCGCGAAAATAGTTTAGAGCAACAAGTCTGGGGGCCGTTATTGGCGCGTAATGAGATGGCAAATCCATCTATCGGCTTTGTGGTCGATAAAATAAGAGCCTTAGCGGATTACCAAGGCTTGTTTGAGAAAAGTTTTGCACAAGCCGCTAATATGCTGACCATTGGGCAAGCATTGGCCAGTTATCAGCGTACTTTGAATTCGGCTGACTCTCCTTTTGATCGTTGGTATTTTGGCAAGCAAACCGATGCCGTCAGTGCGGCCGTCAAGCGTGGTTTGCAATTATTTACCGGTAAGGCAGGATGTAGTCAGTGTCATACGCTAGCTGAGAATTATGCCTTATTGACGGATAATCAATTGCATAATACAGGGATTGGTTATCAGGAGTCGATGCAGATATTGCCCGATAAACAGCGCGTTCAGGTCGCTCCCGGGGTATTTGTGGAGGTGGCGCAACAAGATTTAAGTGCTATTGCAGCACGCAAGCACAATGATTTAGGACGTTATGCCATCACTCAAGATCCGCAAGACCGCTGGAAATACAAAACCCCCAGTTTACGCAATATTGCCTTAACCGCACCTTATATGCACAATGGCTCATTGCCTGATTTAAGCGCAGTGCTTGCATTTTATAATCAGGGCGGGGTGGCTAATGAGGTGTTAGACCCATTGATTAAGCCGCTGCATTTGAGTGATGCAGAGAGGCAAGATATCGTGCTTTTTTTAGAAGCATTAACGGGCAGTAATGTACAACAATTAGTGGCTGATGCCTATGCTGCAATGCCTTGATTGACATTTCATTGCGCTTCATATTCAATCGCGGTGATATACCAAGTAAACGTGCCTGCTTCTGTTTTGACGACCACTTCATCATCGACTGCTTTTTTTAATAAAGCGCGTGCCATAGGCGCATCCACCGAAATATAATTTTTTTGCCCAAAGATTTCATCATAGCCAACAATACGCAAGCGTTTGCTTTCGTCTGCATCGTTTTCTATGGTGACCCAGGCACCAAAAAAGACTTTACCTTGTTGCTCCGGATGATAATCAACGATGGTCAGGTTTTCTAAGCATTTTTGCAGATATCGGACGCGGCGATCTATTTCGCGTAATCTTTTCTTGTTGTATTGGTAATCTGCATTTTCACTTCTGTCACCGAGGCTTGCCGCCCAAGAGACTATTTTAGTAACAGCCGGGCGTTCGACACGCCATAAGCTATCAAGCTCCTGTTGTAGTTTGACATAACCTTGTCGAGTAATTAGCGGAGTTCTCATGGTCGGTTTAAGATTTAAGCTTTTATTGTCATAATGAAGTCGCATGCTATAGAATTCATCTTTATTGTAAATTAAGTCTGCGTTGTCAATAAAGCGTATCTAAATGATGTTCCCAGTTTTTTTGAGTAAATACTATGCACCGTAAAGTCTTAATTGATTGGTTTGCCGGCTCTAAAGGTAAAATTTTACAGGCACAAGAAGCCATTTTCTTACAACGCTCGATTACCGTCAGTTGCAAACAAACCATTGTACAGTTGGGTGCTTTAGGTTGGGAAAATAAATTTATTGATTGTCAATTATACAAGCAGTTTATTGTGCTGGATGATGAGCAAGAAGCGTGGCCTGAAAGTAAAATATTACGCTGCCTGAATACTGAACTACCTTTACAATCTGAGTCGGTTGATATGGTCATTCTACCGCATTTATTAGAATTTGATAATGATAAACATCAGGTTTTGCGAGAGGTAGAGCGTATTTTAAAGGCAGAGGGGAAGTTGATTATTTTTGGTTTTAATCCTTGGAATGTGTATATTAATTACCAGTACCTTTTGCGTAGAGCCAATGGTGCGCCTTGGCTACCACAGTTGGTTAGCCGTACAAAAATAGAGGATTGGTTGCGCTTGTTAAATTTTGAAGTCGAGTTAGCCGCAGGGTTTGATTTTGATGCCATGCATATTGATGCTGAGCATGCAGAGCGTCGTAAACATAAGCTACATGTTGCGGCCTATGCGATGCGAGCCATTAAACGGCGTTATCATCTTATCCCTATTGGGGCGGAAAAAAAGTATCGCTCTGATATGGTGATGGCAAAGTTGATGGATATTTCTATAAAACAAAATAAATATGATGAAAATAGTTGAAATATACACAGATGGTGCCTGTCGTGGTAATCCTGGGCCGGGTGGTTGGGGAGCATGGTTAAAATATGCGGCGGCTGAAAAAGAAATGTATGGCGGTGAGCGGGAAACGACCAATAATCGTATGGAATTGATGGCTGCCATACAGGCACTAGAAGTATTAAATAAGCCTTGTCAGGTTAAATTATATAGCGATTCTAAATACGTATTGCAAGGCATCACCGAATGGATGCCAAATTGGAAAAAACGTGGCTGGAAAACGGCGGCAAAAAAGCCTGTTAAAAATGAAGATTTATGGCGGCGTTTGGATAGTGCTATGCAAAAGCACGAAATAGAATGGATCTGGGTAAAAGGTCATGCCGGAATTTTGGGAAATGAAAAAGCCGATCAATTAGCTAATCAAGGCATTGATTCTTTATAACAAATTGATAAAACAGATATGGTACAAGATAGCTTTTATTGGCATGATTATGAGACCTTTGGTGTAGACCCACAGCGTGATGGGGTTGCGCAGTTTGCAGGTATTAGAACAGATTTGGACTTTAATATCATCGGCGAGCCTTTAGTGATTTATTGCAAACCAAGTGATGATAAATTACCACAGCCCGAGGCTTGTTGTGTAACTGGAATTACGCCGCAATTAGCGGCAGAGAAGGGTGTGTGTGAGGCAGAATTTATTGGTTTGATTCATACGCAAATGGCGCAAGCAAATACTTGCACTTTAGGTTATAACAATTTACGTTTTGATGATGAAGTAACGCGCAATCTGTTGTATCGTAATTTTTACGACCCCTATGCACGCGAGTGGCAAAACGGTAATTCGCGTTGGGATTTGATTGATTTGGCACGCACGATGTATGCATTGCGCCCAGATGGGTTGCAATGGCCGGTAGATGCAAACGGCGTTGTAAGCTTGCGTTTAGAGAAATTAACGCAGGCTAATGGTATTGCGCATGCAGAGGCACATGATGCTTTGTCGGATGTGTATGCAACTTTGGCATTTGCCAAATTGATGCGGCAAGCGCAACCTAAGTTATTTCAATTTCTTTGGCAAAATAGAGGTAAGCAGCAAGTCAATAAATTATTATCGTTAGGGCGTTATCAAACGGTCGTGCATGTTTCGGGTATGTATGGCGCGGCGAAGCATTTTATCAGCTTAGTTGTACCAATTTGCCAACATCCTAGCAATAGTAACGGTGTGATTGTTTATGATTTATCGGTCAATCCAGAGGCAATGTTATGTTTATCGGTAGATGAAATACGGCAGCGAATTTTTACCGCACAGGCAGATTTGCCGGGTGGAGTCGCCCGTATTCCATTAAAAACCGTGCATATCAATAAATGCCCAGTGATTGCACCTGCCAATGTTTTGCGCCCTGCTGATGCCGAACGCCTAGCCATTGATACAAATGCTTGTGAGCAGCATCGGCAGATGATTGCCCAAGATGTCAGCTTAATTGAAAAATTAAAGCAAGTCTTTAGTGCGCAATCATCGGTTTCTGTAAGCGATCCGGATTTAATGATTTATAGTGGTGGTTTTTTTAGTGCGCATGATAAACAGATTATTAATGCCGTGCGTGCATTAAAGCCCGAGCAATTGGCGCATTATGATTTACAAGCAGATGATGCGCGTTTGGAAACAATGTTGTTTAGGTATCGGGCAAGGAATTACCCTGAAACATTGAGTGCTAATGAAAAAAAACGTTGGCTGGCATTTTGTCGCGAGCGGTTAAATCATGGTCAAGCGTCCGGTTTTCTTGATTTTGCGACATATAGGCAAAAAGTAGCAGAACTAAAGCAATGTGATGGGGTGAGTGCTCAATTGATATCTGAGCTTGAGGCTTATGCTGTTGCATTGGAAAATAAATTAAGGCAGTCGACGATATAGGTAATAAGCAACTTACTTTTGATGTTAGTTAAAAATACCAATAGCAATAGAGTATGCTATACTTTAGCTTAGTTAAATTAAGTACTTAAGTTATATTATTATTTATTGTTGTTATATATTTCTCTTTATATTGATTATTACTTATGCATTACGAATTTCAAGCCCCCATTACTTTGCCATCTAATGTCCCGTTTAAAAATATTAAGGGGTTAAATGAGTGGTTAGATAATTTGACAACTTTGCAAAGTTCGGAAAAATGCTTAGAAATATTGTCTGTTTTACAAGTACTTAAAAAGAATAAGATACCGAATAAGGCGCATCTGAATGCATTGGAAAAAATTAATATCCATTTAGTTCACTCAGTTAAACATTTTGATGCTCAGTTTTGGGAAACTAAGTTCCCCTTGCAATATGATCAATTTTCTAAATTGGAGACTGTTGTATGGGTTTATGCAGAGTTATCGAGAAATTATCAGCAATTGGCTGAAACGCATTGTGCAAAAAAAGGTTTTTTGACAAGTAAACGGGACTTAGCTTTTTTGATTTATCAAGCCTTGCAAGCTCTTAGTCAAGTGTATTTAAAAATATCAAGCTGTTATGCCGCACCTTATCCAAGTTTTTGGGTATCACTTTATCAACTTTACTTTTTAGCCGAAGAGCATGCACTTTTAAGTACGGCAATTAAAATCGGTGGATCAGGCAAAAAGACGGTTGAACAACTATTTACCACTATTTTATTGCTTAACCTTAGTAATACGCAGCAGTTTCGTCCTCGAGACTTACAGCAAGTTTTTGACTTTCTGGAGAAGTATTCTCATTATGCTTATTTTAAGACACAGCTTGATAGTGCTGAAACCGGTCGCGCTCGATACTTTTCTGCGCACCAAGAGCTTGCGCCACAAGTTGTGACGGATATGCAGCAACGGGTAGATCAGTGTCGATATTTTATTTTTACAGAGACGGTGAAGCGAATTTTTGCGGAAAGGTTATTGACCCAATCTGATGCTGAGGCATTACCTGCTTATAATCAATCTTTATTTTTGCGTGCCTATAATTCGTTAGCATTTAATAGAACAAGGCGGCAAACACGCATTCACAAGCGTAGATTAGGTCATGGTGTAATTGGTATTGAAAATATTGTGGCCTTTCACCTTAAAAATACACCAAATAGTGATAGTCGTAGTGAAGTAAAAAGTGAAAATATAGATAGCTCGGTTACTTTATCAGCTTCTGTCAATGAGTCGGAATTTGTAGACTTAGTTGCAGAAGAAGATTTGCCTATTCAGATACAAGAGCGTCCGGAATCTATTACCGGACATGATATTTTTGCACAGGAAAATTTAACCTTTACAGAGCGGCGTAATAGCTTGCGTTTGGAAGAATTTGAAATACTAAATAGTACTTTTAAGGGCTATCAGATTTTATGGAATAGCCGTTCTGAAAAGGTGCAAATTGGCAATGTTTTTGGCATGGCAGTTTATGAGTCTGAGCGTAGTATTGAAGTTGGTTTAGTTCGGCATATGAGCGCGGCTGAAAATAGCTTGATTATCGGTGTTGAAATTTTAGGCTTTGAATCACAAGTTGTTTATGCTGCGCGTCTTAGTTCGCCGCAACAAAAGACACCATGTTTATTATTGAATGGAACTAGCTTACTGTTTTCTGCTAAGAATTTTTTGCCAAGTGATGAGCTTTATATTTTTATGAATAATGAAAAATTACCTTGTCATTTAGGTGAGTTGTTATATTCGACACCCTCGGTAACGCATTGTGAGCTATTTTTTGGCCAATAATTGATGTCAGCATATTATTCGTTATCTACAGATGACGGTATATGTAAAGACCTGCCATTTAAGGTGAGAGCACTTTCATGGATCACTTCGGAAAGCGTGGGGTGTGCATGAATAGTCCGTGCTAAATCTTCGGCGGTTGCTGAAAACTCCATGGCTAAAACAGCTTCTGCGATAAGTTCAGAGGCTGATGCCCCAATGATATGTACCCCTAAGATAATTTCGCTTTCAGCCTGCATAATCATTTTAACCATGCCTTGAGTGCTACCCATTATTTGGGCGCGACTAGCGGCATGAAACGGGAAATAGCTGATTTTTATATCTTCTCCAATAGCAATAAGGTCTTGTTCTGATTGACCTACCCAAGCAATTTCAGGGTCGGTATAAATGACATTGGGAATGGTGTGATAATTGATGGGAGATTGTTGTTCTGCTATGTGTTCTGCTACAAAAATACCTTCTTCGATACCTTTGTGGGCAAGCATAGGGCCTGATAGGGTTAAGTCACCAATGGCATAAACGCCGGGTAAGGTGGTCATGCAGTTTTCATCAACATGTACAAAGCCTTCCTCATCTAAAAGCAGGTCGGCAGATGGTGCAATCAGCAGTTCGGTATTAGGTTTTCTGCCGGAAGCTACAACAAGTTTATCAAAGCAGCAATGATGCTGTCCTTGCGTGTCTTCATAAACAACGGTGACTTGCTTGTTGTTTATTTGCGTGGAAATAACCCGCGCACCCAGCCGAATATCGAGACCCTGTTGTGTAAAGAGTTTAAGTGCTTCGGTCGCAATGTCATGATCTGCTATTGGCATAAAGGTATCCTGTGCTTCCAGTAATATGACGTTAGCACCTAATTTATTCCAGATACCGGCCAATTCAACACCAATCGCACCTGCGCCAATAATTCCTAGTGTTTTGGGAACTTCTGTCAGGTTTAAGGCTTGTTGGCCATCAATAATAAACTGATTATCTAAGGGTGCAAAATCAAGCTGTACAGCACTTGAGCCTGCGGCTAAGATAATTTTATTGGCGGTCATAATGTGGGGAATGCCACCATCGACCGGGGTTATTTCAACGCGATTTGGATTGATGAGTTGTGCATAGGCGTGAAATGAGTCTACGTTATTGGCAATAAATAAGTTTTCAATATGCGTACTTAAGGCAGCTACAATTGCTTCTTTACGTTGTTGCATTTTGGGGATATCGGATCGAATATTATCGGCGCTAATGCCATGTGTCGCAATGTCATGATGCAATGTTGCAAATAATTTTGCTGACTCTAACAGTGCGACAGCCGCAATGCAGCCGGCATTAACATAGGCACCACCAAAGCAGTGTTGCTCCGTTGCGTTGACTTTACGGTCAATACAGGCCGTTTTTAATCCTAATTGGGCAGCACGTATCGCAGCAACATAGCCGGCAGGACCCGCTCCAATTACCAGTACATCGTAGTCATGTGTTGCTTGAGACATAAGGTGCTCCTACTTTAAATATTAAGTAATAAATGTGCCGGTGATTCGAGGCCTTCTTTAATGGCAACTAGAAATTGCACTGCATCACGGCCATCCACCAAGCGGTGGTCATAGGATAATGCCAGATACATCACCGGGCGAATGACGATTTCGCCTTTTTCGACAACAGGGCGTTCCGTAATGGCATGCATGCCTAAAATGGCGCATTGTGGGGGGTTAAGAATTGGGGTTGACAGCATTGAGCCAAAAATTCCGCCATTGGTAATGGTGAAGGTACCGCCATTGAGTTCTGCATAAGTCAGTGTTCCGGTCTGTGCTTTTTCACCAAAATCCACAATATTTTTTTCAATGCCGGCAAAGTCTAGTTGATCGGCATCGCGTAACACTGGCACAATCAGGCCGCGCGGTGAGGAGACGGCAATGCCGACATCATAATAACCATGATAAATAATATCGTGTCCGTCAATGGAAGCATTAATCGCCGGATAGCGTTTTAGTGCCTCAATGGAGGCTTTAATAAAAAAGGACATAAAGCCTAATTTAACATCATGTTTGGCAATAAAGCGTTCTTGGTACTGTTTGCGCAGGTCAATGACGCTTTGCATATTGACTTCATTAAACGTTGTGAGCATGGCTGCATTTTGTTGTGCTTGCAATAAACGCTCTGCAACTTTGGCGCGTAAACGGGTCATGGGGACGCGTTGCTCAGGTCTGCCATTTGTATCGGTGGCAGGTGTTGGGCTTACTTTAATGCTGGTGGTTGCGTCTGTTGGTACGGGTTTGGGCTCTGATGTGTTTGGGTTTGCCGGAGCAGGGTTTACTTGAGTTTGGCTAGATAAGTAAGCTTGTACATCACTTTTGGTGATGCGGCCGCCTTTACCTGTACCGGTAATACGACTGGGGTCTATGTCGTTTTCAAAAATCAGGCGACGTACTGCCGGGCTAAGCGGTATATTGCTAGCAGAACTTTCCGGTTGCGTAGGAGTAGGGTTGGCCGTGTCGCTATCATCTGTTATGGTTTCGGTGGCTGCAGAAATGATGGCGAGCAAATCACCGCTTTGCACGGTACTACCGTCCGGGCTAATAATTTCTTTGAGTATGCCGGCTTGTGGGGCAGGAACTTCAAGGACTACCTTGTCGGTTTCTAAATCAACCAGATTTTCATCTTTTGCAATTAAATCACCTGGCTGCTTATGCCAGCTGATTAAAGTCGCATCAGCGACAGACTCAGGTAGAGTAGGAACACGTATTTCAATACTCATGTTTTTTTCCTATACAGAGTGCCCATAAAGAGCCGTTTCTACAACTTGTTTTTGTTGTGCTAAATGTTTGGCCAAGTTACCTACGGCCGGTGACGCAGATGCTGGGCGACCACAGTAAATTAAATCAATATGGCTTGGTTTATAATGCGTAAAGTTATGGCGTGATTGATACCATGCGCCTTGATTTTGGGGTTCTTCCTGACACCATACTAATATTTTTAAATGGGGGTATTTTTCCAGCTCTGCTTTAAAATCCTCGGAAGGAAAAGGGTATAACTGTTCTATGCGGACGATGGCGACATCACCCGGGTCATTATGATGGCGTGTATCCATTAAATCATAATAGACTTTACCGGAGCAGAGTATGAGGCGGGTGACTTTTTCAGGCGATATGTCGTTATTGACTTCAGGAATAATATTTTGAAACTCGCCATTTACCAAGTCTTCTAATGTAGAAGTAGCCGCTTTATGGCGTAATAAGCTTTTAGGCGACATGACGATAAGAGGTTTACGGTAGGTGCGAATCACTTGCCGGCGTAATAAATGGAAGATTTGTGCGGGTGTAGAGGGTACGCAGACCTGCATATTTTGATCGGCGCAGAGTTGTAAGTAACGCTCCAAGCGAGCTGAAGAGTGCTCGGGACCTTGGCCTTCAAAGCCGTGTGGTAATAACATCACCAAACCTGATAAGCGTCCCCATTTGCTTTCACCTGAGCTGATAAATTGATCAATCAATACTTGTGCGCCATTGGCAAAATCACCAAATTGCGCTTCCCAAATGGCTAAAGTTTCCGGGACGGTCGAACTGTAGCCATATTCAAAGCCTAATACCCCTGCTTCAGAGAGGATGGAATCAAAAATTTGTGGTCGCCCTTGTGTGGTATCAAGGTGTTTGACCGGAATATAGGATTCACCATTGAGTTGATTGTGCAAGATAATATGGCGATGAAAAAATGTACCACGCCCGACATCTTGACCCACTAGGCGTACATTATATTGATCCATAAGGAGTGTTGCATACGCCATGTTTTCTGCAAACCCCCAGTCCAATGGCATCGCACCTGCCGCCATTTTACGGCGGTTATCCATAATTTTGGCAACACGCGGGTGCAGTTCAAACCCCGGTGGTAAGCGTTGTGATTGGTTATTGCAGAAGCGGATGCGTTCTAGGGGAACTTTGGTGGTGCAGGGTGTATCCCATTGTCTATCAATATATTTGTCCCATAGTTTGGAATAGGAGTAGTCTGATTGAATAATGGGGCGAGATACCGGTTGCCCTGCTTCCAGTAAGTCTTGATATTGTTGCTCTATAGCCTGTACTTGTGCTTCGGTCAGAACTTGTTTACGGATTAATTCTAGTGCATAGAGGTGGCGTGTTGTATCTAGTTGATTAATTTTTTGATACATCATCGGCTGTGTCGTCGCAGGCTCATCCGCTTCGTTATGGCCACGACGGCGGTAGCAAATGAGGTCAATGACCACATCTTTATTAAATGTAGTGCGATAATCTAAAGCCATTTGGGTGACAAACAACACGGCTTCCGGGTCATTACCATTGACATGGAAGACAGGTGCCTGAATCATATTAGCCACATCGGTACAATAGAGTGTGGAGCGTGCATCAAAAGGGTTGCTGGTGGTAAAGCCTATTTGATTATTAATGACAATATGCACCGTTCCGCCTGTTGCAAATGCGCGTGTTTGAGCCATATTTAAGGTTTCCATCACAATGCCTTGTCCCGCAAAGGCGGCATCACCATGAATCAGGATGGGAATGACGGTATTGGTGCTATTTTTGCCATAGCGGTCTTGGCGTGCTTTTACCGAACCTTCTACAACAGGGTTGATGATTTCTAAATGAGAAGGATTAAATGCAAGCGTAACATGTGCCATACCGCCTTCAGTTGCAACATTGGATGAAAATCCCATATGATATTTAACATCACCGGTGATAACGCCTCTATCCGTTGTGGCTGTTCCTTTAAATTCGCTAAATAGTTGATTGGGGCTTTTACCCAATATATTGATGAGTACATTAAGCCGGCCTCTATGTGCCATGCCGATGACTAATTCTTTGGTGCCGTATCGACCGGAGCGTTGAATAATTTCATCTAAAATGGGAATAAGGCAATCGCCGCCTTCAAGTGAGAAGCGTTTTTGGCCGACAAAATTACGATGCAAATATTTTTCGATACCTTCGGCGGCGGTGAGTTGTTGCAATAGCCAAATTCTTTTGGCACTATCTATGTTTTCGCCTGGCTTGGAGCCTTCCAAGCGGTTTTTTATCCAGCGTTTGATGTCGGTATCAAATATATGCATATATTCGGTGCCAATATTACCGCAATAAATTTCCTTTAATGTAGCGATAATATCTTTCAGTGCCAAACGGTCTACACCATATAAAGTGCCGGTATCAAATAAGGTTTCCATATCCGGTTCTGCCAAGCCGTAGTAAGCAGGATCAAGATCCGGTATTTTTTTATCAATGCTTCCTAGTGGGTTATTGTCGGCCATTTGGTGGCCATGAGCGCGGTAATGATTGATTAAGCGGGCAACGGCGGATTGCTTTTTAACACTTTCTTCGGTAAATCCTTGCAATTCGGCAATGCGTGATGAACTGGAATTTGCCAAGAGCGCAAAGCGTTCTACGACAGGGCTATGCGGAATATCACGCTGCTCTTGCGTGTCTTGTAATCGGGAAAATTTCTTACGCCAAGTGGGTTCGACTGAATCGGGATTTTCTAGGAACTGTTCGTATAAATTTTCTATATAAGCGGCATTACTGCCATAGAGTGCCGAAGTATCTTGGAAAAATTTAAGCAAGTTACTCATAAAAAGTCCGGATTAGTGTGCCTATTGCATTAAAAGTCAAACCGCCGACCTAAATATTGAGAGATATTGGCAGTCAGGTTGGTATGTTGTTAAACGCGCAGTTTTTTACTTATCTTAGGCTGTAGGTGGTATATTACCAAGAAAAATTAAGGCAGGGAATGACATGTTTCCATAATAGCGCATTCCTTAACGTATGTTTTAGCGTTTGCAAAGTCAATCTTAGAATGTTTATCTGGCAATTATATATAAAAGTATGTCAAGGGTTGAGAGTGACACCGGTATTGCGTTTAATTTAATGAGAGTATGAGGGTGGTGCTTGCATTGTTGTTCTTTTCTTTAAATTATCTGCATATACATGCAGTTTGAATAAATTATTGAGTATTTTCGCGAGTTTAATGAAAACAGAAAAAAAATTAAGTATTAAGATAAAGTCCAATATAGCACCACGGATGGTAGAGCCTGAAATCGAGATGGTGACTGAATGGAATGTAAAGCGTATTGTGATTGCGGGTCTGTTGCTATTATTATTGCTTACGCTGTTTATTTATTACCTGATGCACTTGGGTGATGGTGTGAAAATAAATACGATTGCAAGCAACCAAAGTAGTATTAAACCCGATATTGTACAATCTGAGTTAAAAACCGAGCCTTTACGGGGTATACGTACTCAGGAAACCGAACAACAAGAGAGTTTGTCTACTACTGTATTGATACCGGCAGTGTCTTCTAAAAGTGACGCGCTTATTCTTGTTAAGCAAGCACAGCCGGAAGCGCAAACTGAATATACTGTCAAGGACGTTAAATCTAGCGGGCAAGGTGTTTTAGTACACAATATAGCTCGCGCGCGGCTTGCGCTAGGTGTGACTAATAAAGAACCCTTCGGGCAGGTTAAATTACCAATTATTGTTAATAAAGAGCAGGCGAGTGGTATATTTTATTTTACCGAAGTTGTAAATATGAAACATCAAACGGTATTTCATGAATGGCTATTGAATGACCGGGTTATTTATAAGCGTCGCTTTAATATTTATGGCCACAGGTGGCGTATTGCAACCAGTAAGTTATTGAATACTCATTATATTGGTTCGTGGCAGGTGCGAATAAGGACTGATGCCGGTGATGTATTGCACAAAATAGATTTTGATGTGCGTTAGCTGTAATTGCATTTTATACCACTTGGTTTTTTGAATATAATTTCAGCTATAGATAATATTTATATTTTTAAGAGTAAAGTAGTATGACTAATTTAAATAACCTTTCAGTCGCTGAGTTACAAGCCATAATAGAAAATGCTGAACTTGCTTTAGAGGCTAAGAAAGAAGACCATCGTAAAGCTGTGTATGCGGAAATAAAAAAGTTGGCGGCTTCTATTGGGGCAACGGTAGAAATTATTCTGGATGGTAAAAAAGTGGTGCATAAAGGAGGCGGAAAAGTACCTCCAAAGTATGTTCATCCTGATGATGAGCATATAACGTGGACTGGGCGTGGAATGATGCCTAAATGGATGCGTGCTTTAATTGATGCCGGTCATGATAAATCTGAATTTTTAATTTAATTTTTTTACGATATTTTTTCATATTTATATGTGGATACAAAAACAAATAACGCTAAATCCTCGGGCACGAGGGTTTCATTTGGTGAGTACAGAAATATTGACAGCTGTGCCTGAGTTAAGTCATATTAAAGTGGGGTTGATGCATATTTTTATACAGCATACTTCTGCTGCGTTGACTATCAATGAAAATGCAGATCCGACCGTTAGAGTGGATTTTGAAAATTATTTTAATGAAGCGGTGCCTGAAAATGAGCCTTATTATCAACACTTAGATGAAGGTGCGGATGATATGCCGGCACATTTAAAGGCAAGTATTTTAGGTAATAGCTTAATGATTCCCATTACTAATGGTAAGCCCAATATAGGAATATGGCAGGGTATTTATTTATGTGAACATAGAAATGCGGGTGGCAGTAGAAATATTGTGATTACCCTACACGGCGAGTAAAGGGTATGAGTGATGCTGTTAGCTTGAATTTTGAAGAATATGGTGAGCCTGGTCTGCCGACTTTAATTATTTTACATGGTTTTTTTGCTTCTTCCAGAAATTGGCGACAAGTTGCTAAACGGCTTGCAGTACAGCACCATGTGTATGTATTGGATATGCGTAATCATGGCGCATCACCGCATGCGGCTGTTATGGATTATCCTGCTATGGCGGCAGATATTTGTTTATTTTTAGAAGCGCGGCAGTTAACTCGGGCTAATATATTAGGTCATAGTATGGGGGGGAAGGTTGCAATGTGGTTGGCTTTGTCAGCCCCTGAGTATATTGATAAGCTGGTGGTTGCTGATATTTCCCCCGTTAGTTATCGACACAGTTTTGATAATTTAATCCAAGTCTTAAAAGCATTGCCTTTAGAGCAGTTATCGACTAGAAAGCAGGCGGATGATTTGTTGGCGAATGCGATTCCTGAGGCAAGTTTTCGGCAGTTTTTATTGCAAAATCTGGTGTTAAAAGAAGGTGCTTATTGTTGGCGTATTGATTTAGATATTTTTGCCAAAACAGCGAATAATATTATTGCCTTTCCTGATACAAGTGTATTGGAGGCTTATGCTGGTAAAGCTTTGTTTTTATCGGGAGAAACCTCTTCTTATGTGCAAGAAGAGAGCGTATATCAGTTATTTCCGCAGGCTGATATTAAAGTGATAGCGGGGGCAGGGCACTGGTTGCAGGTTGAACAGCCTGAGTTATTTTGTCAGGCAGTTGATGCGTTTTTGCATGCTTAAAAACTTTATAATCAGTTGAAACTGATTTGTCTTTTTTGTGTTTTGCAATTAAATAAAAATCCTATGCTAATTTCTGGTTTTATTTCACCTTTGAGTATTAAGCAGGCAGTATTATTTTTTTAAAATGTTTTTTCCGTTTTAAATATTTTAAACCAAACCCAAGTTGCACAACTTGTTCCTAGCAGCACATAAGCATAATTAGCACTGAATTTGAGCAATGTATTGCTGGGGTCGTGCGTTAAGGTGTCTTTTAGTCCCGGTGTAATAAAGTAAGTCCATAGTAAAGCTGGGATAAAAAAGGCAAGGAAGCCGACGGCGGCCATATTGACGGGATTTTTCTTTGCTTTTAGAGCAGATTGAAAAAAAAGTATGGTAATAATGATTGCTGCAATGGTTCCGGGCACTTGCGACTCCTCTGATAGTTTTGTCGTATCATAAACTGTGTGTCGCTGAGTGTCTATTAGAGTTGCCATTGTTTTTAGTTGTCGGTTAAGACGAATTGACGATGGATATGGGCGTTATCAGCATGACTTTTTAGTTTGATTGCTCTCTGCTCATTTTAAATGTTTTGACGGAAAAAACGCTTAATTGCATAAGCATGAGCAAAGCGACAAACTTAAAAATTGCAATTAAGCGTTTAGTGTTGTTATCTCCGAGTAATATTCTATAGGCTCTATGTGAAGGATGGTAGTAGTAAGATAGTTTATGTCATGTAAACCTTTAGTTTATAAAATATGATGCAGGTGTGTCGTCATGGATAAGTTAAAAAATATGCAGGTTTTTTGCCGTGTTGTGGAGTTGGGAACTTTTGCCGCTGTTGCGCGTGAAATGGACGTTTCGGCAATGATGGTGAGTAAATATATGCGCAGATTGGAAAGTGATTTAGGCGTTAGTTTAATTCATCGCACAACAAGAAATTTATTGGTGACTGAATTAGGCAAGAGTTATTATCGACAGTGTAAGAAAATTATTAATGATTTAATTGAGTTGGAAAACTCTATTACACAAGCAGAAAAGGTAGTTAGCGGTCGGTTGAAAATTATTGCTCCCATTGATTTTGGTGGGATTTATATGGTGCCGGTGATTCATGCTTACCAGCAGAAATACCCGGAGGTTGATGTTTTAATGTCTTTGGATAATGCGTTTGTCAATTTGCGCTCCGGTAAATTCGATATTTCTATTTTGGTAACTGACCGCTTGGATCTTGGGGTCGTGGCGAGGAAAATTGCGCAAACCAGTTTGTGTACTTATGCATCGCCTAAATATATAGAGCAGTTTGGTTGTCCGGATGATGTGGCAGGGTTGGCACAACATAAATGTTTACATTATTTAGATACGCCTCATGCAGATAGCTGGGTATTTAATAGATCGGGGAAGCGCATTGAAGTGCGACCAAAATGGACATTTGCATCAAATAATGGCAGAGCACTTTGCCAGGCAGCCGCTTTGGGGATGGGAATCATACGCTCACCGGCTTTGTCGGTACGGCGTTATGTGGAGTCCGGTGAATTGGTGGAGATATTGGTAGATTATAAAATTCCCAATATATCGGTTTATGCCACTTATTTACAGCAAAATTATTATCCCGCCAAAATGACGACGTTTATTGATTTTTTGGTGCAATATTTTGCAAAGTGACCAATTGTCATAATAGTATGCTTTTGAATGCGAACGCGCATTGAGAATGGCTTATTTTTATGGAATAATAGTAAAGTTTTTCGTATTGAAGTGCCCTTTATAAACATGCATTTTAGTGTTGGTAAGGGGGTGAACCTCAACTTGTCTGGACAACAGGCTTATTTACTATGCAATTTACTATAAAAGAAAGTTTGGATCTGCCGATTACGGGAGCACCCAAACAGACCATTGAAGAGGGCAATCAGGTTTCATCGGTTGCTATCTTGGGGATGGATTATGTGGGCATGAAGCCTAAAATGCTGGTTGCTGTGGGTGATAAAGTAAAACTGGGTCAGGCTCTTTTTGAAGATAAAAAGAACCCTGGCGTTATGTTTACGGCACCTGGTGCAGGAACCATTACGGCTATCCATCGTGGAGAGAAACGAGTATTACAATCCGTTGTGATTGAATTAAAAGGTAAGCAACAAGAATCATTTCAGGCATACTCAGCGGCAGAGTTAGCAAAGCTAACCGCTGAACAGGTCACTGAAAACTTACTTGCTTCCGGATTATGGACGACTTTAAGAACGCGTCCTTATGGCAAAATACCTGAAGTTGGTAGTACGCCTAGCTCAATATTTGTGACGGCAATTGATACACGCCCACTCGCCGCTGATCCCACTGTTATTATTGGCGAGCGTAGTGAAGATTTTACCAATGGTTTAGTTGCAATAACTAAATTAACAGGTGGCAAAACTTATCTTTGTAAAGCAACAGGTGCTGATATTGCAACCGGTGATGCTGCCGTGACTGTTGCAGAATTTTCCGGCGCACATCCTGCAGGTTTACCCAGTACACATATTCATTTATTAGACCCTGTCGGTGTTGATAAAACCGTTTGGCATTTGGATTATCAAGCCATTATTGCGATAGGTGCTTTGTTTACCACAGGTAAGCTAAATGTTGAACGTGTTGTGTCGTTGGCAGGCCCCGCTGTTAAAGAGCCTCGGTTGATTCGTACGCGTGTCGGCGCTAATACGGATGAATTAGTGGCTGGTCAATTAAATGATGATGAAAACCGGGTAATTTCCGGTTCGGTTCTATATGGCCGTGAAGCGGCTGATTGGGCGGCATTTTTAGGCTGTTATAGCAATCAAATATCTGCTTTGCGTGAAGGCCGAGATCGTGAGTTGTTTGGCTGGATTGTTGCCGGTAAGAATAAATATTCTGCAATGAATGTTTATACTTCAAGCCGTGATCGCGCTTCAGGGCGTTTATTTCCTTTGACAACAGATAAAAATGGCTCAAATAGAGCGATTGTGCCTGTTGGGGTGTTTGAGTCAGTTATGCCGTTAGATATTTTGGCAACGCCTTTGTTAAAAGCAATGGTTGTCGGAGATACTGATCAAGCGCAGTTATTAGGATGTTTGGAGTTAGATGAAGAGGATATGTCTTTATTTACATTCGTAGACCCCGGTAAACATGATTTTGCACCGGTTTTACGAGCAAATTTAACTAAAATCGAGAAGGAAGGCTAAATGAATGCTAGAGCTTTTTTAGATAGTATTGAGCCAATCTTTACTAAAGGCGGCAAGTTAGAAAAGTATTACGGTCTCTATGAGATGGTCGATACTTTTATCTACACTCCCGCAGACGTTACGCGTGGTACGACTCATGTGCGTGATGGCAATGATTTGAAGCGCACCATGACTTTTGTGGTCATTGCGACTTTTTTCTGTATCTTAATGGCCATGTATAACTCAGGTTATCAAGCTAATTTGGCGATAGAAGCAATGGGGCTGAGTGAAACAACCGGTTGGCGTAGTATTCCTATGTCATTGTTTGGTTATAACCCTATGAATCCCATTGCCAACTTTGTACATGGCGCGTTATTTTTCTTGCCTATCTACTTGGTAACACTGGCTGTCGGTGGTATTTGGGAGGTTTTATTCGCAACGGTTCGTGGTCATGAAGTAAACGAAGGTTTCTTGGTTTCTTCTATGTTATATACCTTGATTCTACCGCCTGATATGCCTTTATGGCAGGTTGCTTTAGGTATTTCATTTGGTATCGTGATTGGTAAAGAAGTTTTTGGTGGTACAGGTAAAAACTTTCTTAATCCTGCGTTAACAGGGCGTGCATTCTTATTCTTTGCTTATCCTGCGGCTATTTCAGGGGATACGGCATGGGTGGGTGTTGATGGTTATACCATGGCGACACCTTTAGGTTTGGCAGCTCAAGGTGGTATTGATGCCGTTAATGCGGCAGGTTATGGCTGGTTCCAAAGTTTTATGGGGTTTATTCCAGGCTCTATTGGTGAAACTTCTACGTTAGCTATTATGATTGGTGCGGCATTTTTATTGTACACGCGAATTGCATCATACCGTATTATGGCGGGTGTTTTTGGCGGGATGGTAGCCACTTCTTTATTATTTAACATTATCGGTAGTGATACTAACCCAATGTTTGCAATGCCTTTTTATTGGCATTTAACATTAGGTGGTTTTGCTTTTGGTATGGTGTATATGGCAACTGACCCTGTGTCGGCTGCAATGACGAATACAGGGCGTTGGATATTTGGTGCCTTAATTGGAGTCATGGTGGTATTAGTGCGTGTGGTAAATCCTGCTTTCCCTGAAGGCATGATGTTATCAATCTTATTCGCTAATATGTTTGCACCTGTTATTGATTATTTTGTCGTTCAGGCAAATATTAAGAGAAGGATGAAGCGCAATGCCTAACGAAAATAAGAGTTGTAAATATATGGGGCCACTTTGCGAGAAATTGGAAAAGTGTGAGCATTACCAAAAATTTGCTAAGTACCGAGATAAAGTACTTGCTTTAAGTAATGATAGTCTGGAAAAAACGATTGCAGTGGCTTTGTCGTTGTGTTTTGTTTGTGCGATCTTGGTTTCAATAGCAGCGGTTGCGTTACGACCTTTGCAAATTGAAAATAAAGCACTGGATATGAAGAAAAATATTCTTGATGTCGCGGGCTTGTTGCAAGATGGTACGGATATTAATGCTGCGTTTGCTGAAAAAATTGAAGCCAAATTAGTCGATGTGGCAACAGGTGAATATGTCGAAGGTGATGTAGAGGCTTACGATCAACGTAAAGCAGCTAAAGATCCTAAGCAAAATGTTGCTTTAACGAAAGACCAAGATATTGCCAGCATTAAGGTTCGCGCTAAAATTGCTAAAGTTTATTTAGTCAAAGAAGGCGATACCATTAAATCAATTATTTTGCCTGTACATGGCTATGGTTTATGGTCAACAATGTATGGTTTTCTTGCGGTTGACGCTGATGGCCAGACTGTACAAAGCATTAACTTTTATGACCAAGGTGAAACGCCGGGCTTAGGGGCTGAAGTCGTAAACCCTAATTGGCGTGCATTATGGAAAGGTAAAAAAGTTTATGACGAATCAGGTGCGGTTGCATTAGGTTTGATTAAAGGCACGGTTGATAATTCAAAACCAGGTTCTGAATTTCAGGTTGATGGTTTGGCTGGGGCTACACTGACAAGTGTGGGAGTTACTAATCTTGTTAAATTCTGGATGAGCCAAGAAGGTTTTGCGGCTTATTTAGATAAAGTAAGAACGAAGGGTTAGGAGTTACTTATGACTGATACAAAAAAAGTACTGACCGATCCATTGGTCAATAATAACCCGATTACATTACAAGTATTGGGTATCTGTTCGGCATTGGCGGTTACTTCGCAAATGTCAACTTCATTAATTATGGCTATTGCCTTAACCGCTGTAACCGCGTGTTCAAGTGCAGCAATTAGCGCGATTCGTAATCATATTCCCAGTAGTATTCGTATCATTGTACAAATGACGATTATTGCTTCTTTGGTTATTATCGTTGATCAAATCTTAAAAGCGTTTGTTTACGATGTCAGTAAGCAATTATCGGTTTTTGTCGGTTTGATTATCACCAACTGTATTGTTATGGGGCGTGCTGAAGCGTATGCCATGAAGAATCCGCCAATGGCGAGTTTCATTGATGGTATCGGTAATGGTTTAGGTTATAGTTTAATCTTGGTCATTGTTGCCTTTTTTAGAGAGTTATTTGGTTCCGGTAAATTATTAGGAATTGATATCTTTCCATTGGTTAAAGATGGGGGGTGGTATGATCCTAACGGTATGATGCTGTTGCCACCGAGTGCATTCTTTATTATTGGTTTTATTATTTGGGTTTTCCGTCAATGGAAACCTGAGCAAAATGAAGCGGCTGATTTTAAAATTATGGATATAGCGCATGGTGAAGGAGGACATCACTAATGGAAGCATATATTAGTTTATTTATCAAAGCGGTTTTCATTGAAAATCTGGCCTTAGCATTCTTTTTGGGGATGTGTACTTTCCTAGCGGTGTCAAAGAAAATTTCGACAGCGATGGGTTTGGGTATTGCGGTTATGGTGGTGCAAGTCATTACCGTTCCTGTGAATAACCTTATTTATCACACTTTACTAAAAGAAGATGCCTTATCTTGGATGGGTATTACAGGTGTTGATCTTAGCTTTTTAGCATTATTGAGCTGTATTGGTATGATTGCAGCGTTGGTACAAATTTTGGAAATGATTTTAGATAAATTTTTTCCTGCTTTATATCATGCGTTGGGCGTATTTTTGCCATTAATTACCGTTAACTGTGCGATTTTAGGGGGTAGTTTGTTCATGATTGAACGTGATTACGACTTTACGCAAAGTGTTGTTTACGGTATTGGTAGTGGTTTTGGGTGGATGCTGGCTATCACAGTGATGGCGGGTGTTCGTGAAAAACTAAAATACAGTGATATTCCAAAAGGTCTAGAAGGTCTAGGGATTACATTTATTAGCGCGGGTCTGATGTCACTTGGCTTCATGGCTTTCTCCGGAATCCAACTTTAAGAAGGTATCGTAATGCTAGAGATTGCATTAGGGATTATTATTTTCACGGTTATCGTGATTGCACTGGTGTTTGTTATCATCGGAGCAAAGAGTAAATTAGTTGCCTCTGGGGATGTTGAAATTCTTATCAATGATGAGAAAAAGATTCATGTACCGGTAGGTGGCAAGTTATTAACTGCATTGGCCGATAATGGCTTATTTGTTCCATCAGCCTGTGGTGGTGGTGGTACTTGTGCGCAATGTAAAGTAAAAATTCATTCAGGCGGTGGAGAAATTTTACCGACCGAATTAGGACATATTACTAAACGTGAAGCGGCAGAAGGTGAGCGTCTTGCTTGTCAGGTTGCGATTAAACACGACATGAACATTGAAGTCGAAGACAGCGTTTTCGGTGTTAAAAAATGGGAATGTACGGTTAAATCTAACCATAATGTGGCGACATTTATTAAAGAGTTAGTATTAGATTTGCCTGAAGGCGAAGAAATTAACTATAGAGCTGGGGGATATATTCAAATTGAATGTCCACCACATGTTGCCAAATATTCTGATTTTGATATTGAAGAAGAATTTCGTGATGATTGGGATAAATATGATTTATGGCGTTATGTTTCTGATGTAAAAGAAGATACATTACGTGCGTACTCGATGGCTTCTTATCCGGAAGAAAAAGAAATCATGTTGAACGTACGGATTGCAACGCCTCCTCCAGGCGCACCTGATTCGGTACCGCCAGGAATTATGTCTTCTTATATTTTTGATTTGAAGCCGGGTGATAAATGTATTGTGTCAGGGCCGTATGGTGAATTTTATGCGAAAGAGACAGATGCCGAAATGGTCTTTGTTGGTGGTGGAGCCGGTATGGCACCAATGCGTTCGCATATCTTTGATCAATTACGTCGTTTGAAATCAAAACGCAAAATGACTTTCTGGTATGGTGCGCGTAGTAAGCGTGAAATGTTCTATGTAGAAGATTTTGATATGCTTGCGAAAGAAAATGATAACTTTGAATGGCATGTTGCTTTATCTGATCCTCTACCTGAAGATAACTGGGAAGGGTATACAGGTTTTATTCATAATGTCTTATTTGAAGAATTTATCAAAAATCATCCTGCACCGGAAGATTGTGAGTTCTACATGTGTGGGCCTCCAATAATGAATTCATCGGTTATTAATATGTTGCTTGAAAATGGCGTAGAGCCTGAAAACATCATGTTAGATGACTTCGGTGGTTAAATAGACGTTACGGGGCGAGGAAACTCGCCCCGTGATTTATAGTAGAAATAGTCATGCAAAAAGAATTCTCAAAACGAGGGTTAGGCTTAGTCTTAATCCTCGTTTTTTTGTTATCAGGCTGTGAAAAAACAGCTCCAAAAACTTACCCATTTAATTATTCTGCGTCTGTCATGGGAACTAGTTTTTCCATTAAGGTAACGCATTTACCTGAAGGCGTAAGCGTTGCACAATTGCAAGAGTTAATTCAAGATAGGTTAACGCTTATTAACCAAAGTATGTCTACTTACCTGAATGATTCAGAACTTTCTTTATTAAATCATGCAGATAGTAAGGTCGCACAAACGGTTTCTTTGGAATTATTTAAGGTGTTGGCCGCGGCTCAGGAAATCAGTCAATTATCAGGAGGGGCTTTTGATATTACGGTGGGAGCATTAGTTAATTTATGGGGGTTTGGCCCAGATGTTATGCGCTACCAAACGCCGGATGCGCAGGCAATAAAGCAGTTATTAGCAAACAGTGGCTATCAAAATCTGGTATTAGATGCATCGGCTAAAACGGTGACTAAAAAAATAGCTGGGTTAACGATGGATTTATCTGCATTAGCTAAAGGTTATGCGGTTGATGCAGTTGCAGAGCTCTTAGAAGCACAAGGCATTGCTGATTATTTGGTAGAAATAGGTGGAGAATTACGCCTAAAAGGTGTTAATCTGCAGGGAAAGCGGTGGCGAATTGCCATTGAAAAACCTAATAGTGCGAAGCGTGAGTTACAGAAAGTATTGCCTATTACAGATAAGGCAATGGCCACTTCAGGTGATTACCGAAACTTCTTTGAGCAAAATGGACAACGGTTTTCACATACGATTGATCCGCGCACCGGGTATCCTATAACGCATAAATTGGCATCAGTCACCATTTTAAGTGATACCTGTATGCAAGCGGATGCATGGGCGACTGCTTTAATGGTTTTAGGGCCTGATGTCGGCTATCAAACTGCAGTGCAACAAAAAATTGCCGCGTTTTTTATTATAAAAACAGACCAAGGTTTTGTAGAGCATGCAACACCTTTATTTTTAGAGTTAACCAAGGGGTAGGTAATCATGATTTATTTTTTAGTGACATTTGCATTTATGATTTTAGTGATTCTTGTGATGGCGGTAGGCGTTATTTTTGGTCGTCATGCGATTAAAGGTTCTTGCGGCGGTGCGGGGGCGGGAAATTGTATTTGTGTTGAGAAGTGCGATAAAAGAAAAAAATTGGATGCTGAGGCTGAAGCTGAAGCAGCAAATTAAGTTTATGTTAGTTGTGAACAGTTGTCGTTATCAGAACTAGCCCCATGCAAACAAAATATTTTAACCCGTATACTGACTTTGGTTTTAAAAAGCTCTTTGGTGAGGAGGGGAGCAAAGATTTATTGATAGATTTCTTAAATCAGCTATTGCCTCCACACCATCAGATTGCAACATTACAGTTTAAAAACTCAGAAAATTTGAATAATACGCCTGTTGAGCGTACGGCAATTTTTGATATTTATTGTCAAACCGAGTCCGGAACTAAGTTTATTGTTGAAATGCAAAAAGCTAAAGTTCGATTTTTTAAAGACCGC
>JALSIU010000032.1 GCA_026989715.1 Methylomonas sp. | reverse complement strand
GCTCCTTATTTTACTCAACTTTTCCTATTAGAGAGCAGGCAGAAAAAGGCGGCTGGGATTTTAAATTGTTGCCGATATATTTTATTGCTATTCTGGATTTTCATTATGATGAACAAGAAGAAGCGCGTAAATTCCGGCGAGATGTTTGTTTGAAGGATCAAGATGGCGATTTATTTTATGATAAGTTGCATTTTAAATTCCTACAAATGCCTTTATTTAATAAGCAAGCGCATGAGTTAGAAACGCATTTTGATAAATGGGTTTATTTTTTAAAAAATTTGGCAAGCTTTGATCATATTCCGAGCATATTGAATGAGCCAATTTTTAATAAAGGTTTTGATATTGCAGAATTAGCGCATTTAAACCCCGAGCAATATGAAGTATATGAAAAAAGTTTGCTTGAATATTGGGAAGTAAAAAATGTAATGGATACGTCTTTTGAAGAAGGGAAAATAGAAGGGAAAATAGAGGGCAAAACGGAAGTTGCCAGAGCCTTAAAGCGGCAGCAAATCGCTATTGATATTATTATGGCTACAACTGGGCTAACGCAACAGGAAGTTGAAAAATTATAGCGAAACCTTGAGAGTCAAGCCAATTAATGCACATTATTTTATGCGTTTGTGTCAGTTGAATTTTAATGCCGTATCTATTATATGACCGCACCTTTATCGAGCTGGCAACAAGATTTAGCCGCCGCTTTTACCAAGCCAACTGATTTATTGCACTATTTAGAGATTGAAACGGCTGCATTTTCGTTACCGGCGCAACAGGATTTTGCGATGCGAGTGCCGCGTGCTTATGCGGCGTGTATGCAAAAAGGTGACTTAAACGACCCGTTATTAAAACAAGTGCTCCCGATTTATGATGAATTATATAGTCCTGCTCATTACCAATATGACCCGGTCGGCGATTTATCTGCTTTAACAAAAAATTGTATTATTCATAAATATCATGGTCGAGTTCTATTTATTACGACAGGAGGGTGTGCCATTAATTGTCGTTTCTGTTTTCGGCGCAACTTTCCTTATGCTGATGTTAGGCTTGATAAACAGAATATACATACCGCGCTTGAGTACTTACGTTGCAATATAAGCATTAATGAAGTAATTTTAAGCGGTGGCGACCCATTATTGCTAAGTGATCAAAATTTGGCCGACTTAATCACTCAGTTTGCTCAAATTCCGCAACTTAAGCGTATTCGTATACATACGCGTCTGCCGGTTGTTCTACCTTCGCGCATAACACCGCATCTGGTTGAGATATTAAATCATGCCACTTTACCTATCGTGATGGTTGTGCATTGTAATCATGCAAATGAATTAAGCCCGCAGGCGATGGCTGCTTGTCTGCGTTTAAAGCAGAAAAATATTAGTTTATTTAATCAAACAGTTTTATTAAAAGATATTAATGATAAGAGTATTGTGTTGCAGCAATTAAGTGAGCAACTCTTTGCTAGTGGGGTGTTACCTTATTATTTGCATTTATTAGATAAAGCAAAAGGTGTCGCGCACTTTGATGTGCCGGAGCAAGAGGCGGTCAATATTCATCAGCAGTTACAGCAGTTGTTACCAGGCTATTTAGTTCCTAAGCTAGTGAAGGAACAAGCCGGCAAAGCTTCTAAAACCTTGATTATTTAAAATAAATCTATTTTTTCAGCTAGAGTATTATGTATTTGTCTCGGGTATCACAAAGACTTCACCATTATTTTTTAAGGCATCGGTGATTGCGGCATCTGTTAATAACTGAACATCATAAGCAGGCTGATAAACGACCTTTTCGGTTTCAGTTTCCACTATTTTTGTG
>JALSIU010000031.1 GCA_026989715.1 Methylomonas sp. | reverse complement strand
AACCACCTATTGCGTTATAGTGATGCCGATTACCCCCAACAACTTAAAGAAATAGCAGACCCTCCGCCCATCTTATTTGCACGCGGCGACCTTGATTTAGTACATTTCCCGCAAATAGCCATTGTAGGCAGTCGCAACCCCTCTACACCCGGCAAACAAATTGCCATTGATTTTGCCAATAGCCTAAGTACTGCCGGCTTTACCATTACCAGTGGCTTAGCACTCGGCATTGATGCGGCAAGTCATCAAGGTGCGCTAAATGCAAAAGGCACAACGATTGCCGTTACCGGCACAGGCTTAGACCGAGTTTACCCGGCAACACATAAAACGCTTGCTACCGAAATAACCCAACAGGGTGTATTGATTTCTGAATTTCCACCGGGGACGACGGCAAGAGCCAACCATTTCCCGCGCCGAAATCGCATTATCAGCGGCCTATGTATGGGACTTTTAGTCGTAGAGGCGGCCAAACAAAGCGGTTCATTGATTACTGCCCGTATGGCACTAGAACAAGGCAGAGAAGTATTTGCCATTCCGGGTTCTATTTACAATCCCCTTGCGCGCGGTTGTAATGCACTCATTCGCGAAGGGGCAAAATTAGTGGAAACCACACAGGATATATTAGACGAACTAAGCCATTTATTCTTGCCTGTCAAGACAACAATCGCGCAAACAACAACACAAAACACCCAAACGTCAGAACTGACCCCAGATCAACGAAAGCTATTGAATTATATTCATTACAGCCCCACTTCCCTAGATACTTTAGTCAATGAAACAGGCGAAAATATAGAAAATATTACATCGCACTTGCTCATCCTAGAACTACAAGGGTATATTAGCGACACTAATGGTGGTTGCTACACACGCATAAAATAACGCCCCCCAACGAAAATCAGCCAACAAATAGGCCTATTAATGAATGAAGATATCTTCGATGTACTAATCTATCTTTTTGAAAATTATATAGACAGTGAAATTGACATCATCCCTGATACCGACCTGTTAAAAACAGAACTCAAAGCCGCTGGGTTTAATAACAAAAATATTCTTAAAGCCTTTGAATGGTTGGATACCCTTGCGCTACAAGCAGAGCCCGACTTTAAATCAACTGCCAATTTTCGTATTTTTGGTACAAAGGAAATACAAAAACTCAATACAGAGTGTCGCGGGTTTATTTTATTTCTTGAACATTTAAATATTTTAACCCCCGTCAGTCGTGAATTAGTCATAGATAGGGTCATGGCTCTCGAAAACCAAGCCATATCAATAGAAGAACTCAAGTGGATTGCTCTCATTGTTTTATTAAGCCAACCTGAACAAGAACTAGCGATTGCACATATGGAAAACCTTATCTATCACGAGACATCCACCCTTTTAAACTAGGAAGAGGTTAAATTAGGAACAGGCATGAGCAAAAATTTAATCATCGTAGAATCACCGGCAAAGTCTAAAACCATAGAAAAATACTTGGGCAAAGATTTTCAAGTACTCGCATCCTATGGCCACTTGCGCGACCTTATTCCAAAAGAAGGAGCGGTCGACCCGGAAAATGATTTTGCCATGAAATTTCAAGTGCAAGAGCGTAATCAACGGCATGTACAGGCTATTACCAAAGCACTTAAAAGTGCCGACACCTTATATCTGGCAACTGACCCCGATAGAGAAGGAGAGGCTATTTCATGGCACTTATTAGAATTGCTCAAAGCCAAAAAGCTATTAAAAAATAAAACAGTACATCGCGTTGTTTTTCACGAAATCACTAAAAAAGCCGTCACACAGGCCATTGCTAATCCAGGTGAAATTGCAACAACCTTAGTGGATGCTCAACAGGCGCGCCGTGCATTAGACTACTTAGTCGGCTTTAATTTATCACCACTGCTATGGAAAAAAATACGCCGAGGCCTCTCAGCAGGTCGTGTACAAAGCCCTGCCTTACGTATGATTGTAGAACGCGAGTTAGAAATAGAAGCGTTTAAATCACGCGAATATTGGAGTATAGATGCCAAGCTCAACCACGCAGAGCAAAATTTCAAAGCCAAACTAACGCATTATGACGGCCAAAAACTCAGCCAATTCAGTATTGAAAATGATGAATCGGCACAAGCGGCCAAACAAACCATACTCGCCGCATCCAATGGCAAACTAACTGTTTTAAAATTAGAAAAAAAACAGCGCAAACGCAATCCTGCCGCCCCATTTACCACCTCAACACTACAACAAGAAGCCGCACGTAAGTTGGGATTTACCACCAAGCGCACCATGATGGTTGCTCAACAATTATATGAAGGCATTGATACCGGCGGTGAAACAGCAGGCCTGATTACCTACATGCGTACTGATTCGGTTAACTTAGCCGATGAAGCATTAACAAGTATTCGTGAATTAATTGCAGAAAAATATGGGGTTGAAAATGTCCCAAAAACACCGCGCCAATTCAAAACAAAATCAAAAAATGCACAAGAGGCACATGAAGCGGTACGCCCAACGCTAGCGCATCAAACTCCCGCAAAATTAAAAGCACATTTAAGTGCCGACCAATTTAAATTATACGACCTTATTTGGAAACGTACTATTGCTTGCCAAATGATACATGCAACCATCAATACGGTATCGGTCGATTTAGAATGCGGTGACAGCAAACATATTTTTCGTGCCACAGGCTCGGTCATTGCCAAACCGGGGTTTATGGCTGTCTACATGGAAGGCAAAGATGATGCTAAAGAAGGGGACGACAAAGAAAGCTTTTTACCTCCGATGCAAGAAGGCGAATCAATACAACTAAACGATGTCGCAACCAATCAACACTTTACTGAACCCCCACCCCGCTATAGCGAAGCGAGTTTAGTTAAATCTTTAGAGGAATACGGCATTGGCCGCCCCTCAACCTATGCCTCCATTATCTCGACATTACAAAACCGTGAATACGTTACATTAGACAAAAAGCGGTTTTACCCAACCGACGTGGGGCGCATTGTCATCAAATTTTTAACCGAGCACTTCACAAAATATGTAGACTATAGTTTTACCGCTAATTTGGAAGATGACTTAGATGCCGTTTCCCGTGGTGAAAAAAAATGGATTCCATTATTACATGAATTTTGGTCGCCCTTTACCGCCTTGATTCATGAAAAAGAAGAATCTGTGCAACGTAAAGATGTGACCCAAGAAGCAATTGACGAAAAGTGCCCGGACTGTGGCAAACCGCTTTCCATTCGTTTAGGGCGCAACGGCCGTTTTATCGGTTGCACCAATTACCCTGACTGCTCTTATACGCGTAATTTAAATGATGATGGCACAGAATCCAGTGCTCCTGAAATTATTGCCGACCGTAAGTGCCCAAGCTGTGAATCAGACTTAGTCATCAAAACAGGTCGTTATGGTAAATTTATAGGTTGCAGCAATTACCCAAAATGTAAATTTATTGAGCCTTTAGAAAAACCATTAGATACAGGTGTCGCATGCCCTAAATGCAAAGATGGCAACATTCTAAAACGTAAATCTCGTAACGGTAAAGTTTTCTATTCTTGCTCGGGTTACCCCAAATGTGACTATGCACTCTGGAATGTCCCCGTTGATGAGCCTTGCCCAAACTGTGACTGGCCGATATTAACACTCAAAACCACTAAACGCCGTGGCCCTGAAAAAGTGTGTCCACAAAAAGACTGTAAATATGCAACACCTTATGAGGGCGACCCTGAGGATATTAATGGTCCTACTCGTTAAAACAACAAGCTATTTATAGCAACAATCCCAAGTTCAATGATAGCAATTGTTTTATGTGTTGCTCATCCGTCATTTTTTAACATCCAGTGCCTTTTTTTATGCAAAAAGGCACTTTTTCAATTTTTAAGTCCCCTATTTACATAGATCACTGAATTTATTCAAATGCTGAATGCCTCTAAGTATTCAGCTTCTATTTGACAGGCCTACTACATTCTTATAGTCTTAATAAGAACAAGATAGCTCATAGGAAAAGGCGCAAGCCTTGCCTTTATTCCCTTGCAATACGACACTAAAACCCAAAATAATCAGCGAACTCAGTGCTGGTTGTTTCAATTTCGAAGCATAATAAAGAAAGGTAATTCAAGGTTTTATAAAATGTTCATACCTAAATTCAATCATTGACTGCCTATATGCCTTAAATCTATTATTAACTGACAATAATAAATACCATGCACCGTATAATAATACATTTTCTCTTTATCCTTTTTGCAATGACCGCTCTTAATGGTTGCAAAACGGCACCGGTATATAATATTGAAGACGCTCAGTTTACAACTTCAAACAAAATATCACGCTCTAAAGTTAAGCAAGCTATTTTAACAGCCAGCCATAATGCGGGCTGGCAGGCCAAAGTACTACGTACTGGGAAAACCCTTGCAACCTACTCAACACACAATAATAAATTCAGTGCGGCCGTTATTATTGATTACGATAAAGACTCTTATTCCATTCATTATCTTAAAAGCTCTAATCTAAAATATAGTCAAAATACGCTTGACCCACAAAAACAAAATACACAAAATTTTTTCGAGAAATTAATACCCGGCCAAGATAATGCAAAACCTGAAACCATCCACAAAGTATACAATTCATGGGTAAAAAAACTGGCACAAAATATTAATCATGAACTATCTATTCTTCATTTAAGCAAAACAGCTAATCAACCTCTCAAGTCTTCTCACCACCACCATCACTCAGCAACCACCTTAACAAGCCAACAATATAAAGACAGAGCATTACGCCTTAAAACAAAATGCGCTAACGAACCTAGCACGATTTTATCAGGAACAGCAATCATTAAGAGTTCTAAAGCAAATTTACGTGCCGGTGCCAGCACTCAATGTTCTATTGTAGGTACCTTATCAAACGGAGACAAAGTAGCTTTACTAGGCCAACAGGGGAACTGGTACTATATTCAGCAATCACATGAAGCCAACGCATGGATTTACCACACACTTGTCAATATTAATGCCTCTACCTCAACCTCTATTCCGCAAACAACAACTAAACATAAGCACCACAAACGAGTGCCGCCTCCTCCGCAACCCTCAAAAAAAATATCTATTGCCGTCATCGAATTTAAAACACTCAATCAAGAAGCGCGAGATATTGCTTTAGGCGACCTCGTTTCAGAGTCATTCACAACAGCCTTAGTTAATTCCAATAATTTCAAAATCATTGAACGTGAACAACTCGATAAAGTAGTACATGAAATGGAAATGACACAGACCGGTTTTATTGAAACCACTAATGCTGTAGAAATTGGAAAAATGCTCCATGCAGATGCCATTATCACTGGCAGTGTTGCATTGTTAAATAATCAAATACAATTAAATGCTCGTATTATTGAAATTGAAAGTGCTTATGTCATTAGTGCCGAGTCAGCCACCACACGTTACTCACTCAATAATATTAACCAAGCCATTCATACCATCGTCAACAACCTGTCCTATAAGCTTATGACATCTAGGCCTAAGAAGTAGGTCACCTACCTTTTACCTACTGACAGGCTTGCGCTAAAAGATGGCGCATCACAGGAGCCATATTACTACGTAATACTTTTTGTAATACGGCACCGGCACTAATACCTGCCTTTCTATAAGCTTTATTTAGATGAGATAGCAATCGCCCCGTCCTGCTATCTGTTAACTCCAGAACAATACTTATATCAACTGTCTTAAAATGCGTCTTAATTTGTGTAATAGGCAATACATTAACAGCAATATAAACTTGCACCTTATAATCAGCTTGCTGATTAAACTGCGGTGTAAGCACTGCAACTTGATTTTGAGCTAACGCATTATGCATAAAAGCTTGTAACTGTCGTCTATGCGCAGTACTTAAGTTTTTTTGAGAATCTGATAACTCAAACTGCATCGCTACAGCGACCTTTTTATCAATATAGCACTGTTTCTCTGCACGCGTTAATGTCGCATAAACTTGTTGCCATTGGTTAGGAATAATTTCAATATCACGCGCATAGGCAAGATACCCAGGAGCAGAGACGGATATGGCGGCTCTTTTACCTTGTATGTGGCTTATATTTAATACCCCATCAGCATCTACTTTACCTTTAGCTTGCTTATTAATCATCACCGTTGCCCACGGAACATTACTAATA
>JALSIU010000030.1 GCA_026989715.1 Methylomonas sp. | reverse complement strand
CAGGTCAGTTGAATGACTCACATCGAGAACCCGCGCTAGATGCATTACAACAATTTATGGACAAACAAATTATTTGGGCAACTTAAAAATAATACCCGCCTCCTGTCTTTTCTTCTAACCCCTTATTGATAAAAATCCGACCAATGCAAGCAGCACTTTTAGCCGGCACGCAATCAGGCTGTGGCAAAACCACCGTCATGCTAGCATTATTACAATATCTCCAAGCACAACAATATAAAATAGCCTCCTTTAAAACAGGGCCTGATTTTTTAGACCCTTTATGGCATCAAGCTATCACCCACAAACCCGCGTACAACTTAGATACACGTATGATCGGTGCCGAAACAAGTAAAGCATTATTAACACAACAGGCTTCCTGTGCAGACATAAGTTTAATCGAGGGGGTCATGGGCTTATTTGATGGCCGCTCAGGTGTCGGCGGCAGCGGCTCTAGTGCCGAATTAGCCAAGGAATTACAGCTGCCTGTCTTTTTAGTCGTCGATGCAAAAGGCATGAGTGGCACAATAGTTCCTTTAGTCAGCGGTTTTTGTACTTATGCCACACAAATGGGTATCCGTATCGCCGGCATTATCGCCAACCGAGTCGGTAGCGCACATCATGCCGATTTATTAGCAAATGCCTTACACGCGCACAATCAGCCGCCCCTGATTGCTTGGCTCGCTAAAAACGCCCCCATCTTGCCCGAACGTCACTTGGGCTTAATGCAACCCTCAGAAGTTCAATTACCTAATTTCCTCCCTTATTTACAGATTGAGGCTCCCCATTTCGTCGATTTATTTACCCAAGTAGACACCTCAACACACAACACAACACGCCCATCAAGCGCGTTACAAGACAAGAAAATTGCTATTGCCCGTGATGCTGCCTGCTGTTTTCTCTACCCTGCCAATTTAGATTTTTTACAACAACAAGGGGCAAAATTATTATTTTTCTCACCCATTGCAAGTGAAGCAATCCCACAAAATGCCGATGCTGTCTGGTTACCGGGCGGCTACCCGGAACTATTTGCCGCCGCCCTCTCCCAATCGACGACATGGCAATCTTTGCATGCCTTTATCACGGCAGGCAAACCCGTCTTAGCAGAATGTGGCGGTGCCATGTTATTAGGGGAAACCTTAATAGACCACCAAGCCCAGCAATGGCGTATGGCCAATATATTACCCTACCACTCTAAAATGCAAACTAAACTGGCCTCACTAGGTTATCGTGAAGAGGCATCCGGCTTAAAAGGTCATGAATTTCATCATTCAGTGCGGGAAATGACACAAACAATGCAGGCTTGTTTTCAAGTCAATAGAGGTGATAATGGCATTCGTTTTAAAAATGTACGCGCATCTTATATTCATTGGTATTTTGCCAGTGCGCCGGACATTATTACTAACTGGTTTAATGGACAATAAATGAAAACAAGAGAAAATCGACAGGGCATCGTGCTGGTCAATACCGGCGAAGGCAAAGGTAAATCATCCAGTGCCATAGGCATGGTATTCCGTGCGGCCGGCTGGGGAATGAAAGTCTGCGTGATTCAATATATTAAAGGCAAATGGCAAACCGGCGAACAAAAAGCGGCTGAGCGTTTTGATAATATCGAATGGCACGTTTTAGGCGATGGCTTCACCTGGGATACCAAAAATCCGGAGCAAGACATCAAAACCAGCCGAGAAATCTGGGAATTTAGCCAAGCTAAAATATTATCGCAAGAATTTGATTTAGTCTTATTAGATGAAATCAACTACTGTTGCGGCTATAACTGGATTAGCGGCCAAGAAATTGCCGACTTTATTAGCACACATAAGCCCGCTTGGATGCACCTCATCCTCACTGGGCGCAATGCAGCCCCAGAGGTCATCGCAATGGCACAAACCGTTACTGACATGCAAAAAGTTAAACATGCTTATGCACAAGGCATTAAAGCCGAACAAGGAATAGAGTTTTAACGCGCCCTCCTGCTAACAGTACAAGTACCTACACCCCTTTTGGCAAGCAAAACTCACCCTACGCAGATCATTAAAATGATAAGTACCAAAAATAATACGGAAAAACCTTAATGAAGTCGCTGTACCCTGATATAGAACCCTTTCATCACTTCTTTCTGCAAACAGAGAGCCAACATGAAATTTATGTCGAACAATCAGGTAACCCTGAAGGCATCCCGGTCGTCTTTTTACATGGCGGCCCTTGCTCCGGCACCCGCCCAAGTCAGCGATGTTTTTTTAATCCGGAAAAATACCATATTATTCTATTTGACCAACGCGGCTGCGGCCAATCGCGGCCATTTGGCGAACTAGAACATAACACCACGCAATATCTCATCGCAGATATGGAAGCCATTCGGAAACACCTGCATATCCAACAATGGCTGTTATTTAGCGGCTCTTGGGGGAGCACTTTAGCCTTATTATACGCACAGCAATTTAGCGCACAGGTATCCGGCATCATCATTCGTGGTGTATTTTTAGCACGCCAACAGGATTTAGACTGGTTTGTGCGTGACGGTGCCAGCCGACTTTACCCAGCTCAATACCAATGCTTATTAGATAGCTTACCAGACAACAATATTGAGCAACTTTATGAAACCCTATGGGGAGCAGATGAAATAGCCATACGCCGCGTTACCCGCGCTTGGCTGCACTGGAGCTCACAAGTGGCTTTAGGCAACGACTACCAAGCCTCGCAAATTCCGGAACACATAACACAAAAAATGGTTGCACAAGTCAAAATGGAACTCAACTATGCACGTAAGCATTATTTTATTCAGGAAAATCAAATATTGGAGCATTGCGCCAGTTTACAAGAAATACCCATCACTATAATACACGGTCAATATGATTTCGTTTGCCCTATGGCCGCAGGCTTTAGCCTAGCCCAAGCACTGCCCAATGCCCAATATCAAGTATTAAATCAAGCAGGTCATATCGCTAAAGGCGAACAAATGATAGATGCCTTAATCACCGCCACCGACAGCATGGCAACGAGACTCATCTAATGCACACACAGAAAAAAAGATTAGTGATTGCCATGACGGGCGCGACCGGCGCCATTTACGGCGTACGTATGTTGCAAGTCTTACAGCAACAAGCAGACTGGGAGTCACACCTAATCATCTCTAGCGCAGGCTTGGTTAACCTAAAATATGAATTGGATATGTCACGCAGTGATTTATATGCCTTAGCAGATGTCACTCATGGGATTGATGATATTGCCGCCTCAATTGCCAGCGGCTCTTTTAAAACAGCAGGTGTCATCATCGCCCCCTGCTCCATGAAAACCCTTGCAGCCATTGCGCACGGTTTTGGTGATAATTTAATTTCTCGCTCTGCCGATGTCGCCCTAAAAGAACGGCGCAGGGTGGTCATTATGCCGCGCGAAACGCCGCTTAATTTAGCGCATATTCGTAATATGGCCAGCGTAACCGAAATGGGCGGCATCATCTTCCCACCTATGCCCGCCTTCTACAATAAATCTAACTCCATTATGGCAATGGTGGATGAAGGTGTTGGCCGGGTATTGGATATGTTTGGAGTGGATGTAGAAGGGTTATTTACACCTTGGAAAGGATTATAAGCACAAAACCTAAGAGCACTCACCTGGCGTATAACCCTGTACGTCAGCTTTGCTACAAGCGCTGCAATCGCTCGGGTAAGTTTTTAGCATGCCGGCAGTCCCTAATTCAGCACAAACAGGCCGATATATCCTAGTGCATATTTGTGGGCGCGGCTCTGTGCATGCCGTAAAGTTAGTAGGCCGCTCGCTAGCACTCTGACAGGCACTCAATAATAGCCCCCCTAAAACCCAATAAGATCGCATATTGCACCCCTCTAAAAATATCATTCCACCAATGACAATTTAAACACCACCCCAAAAAAAGGATGGTCTAAATAATATAACTCATCCAACATCACCCGCCGTTTTTCAGTAATACGATAAAACAAAGCATCGCCCTCAATCGTCTCTGTCGGGCCAAACTCTATATCCGCCAGTACATGTAATAAATGACCGCGTTGGATTTTCAGCCAGCCGTGCAAATTTTTAGCCTCATCGGTAATATTAACCGGCAAACTAACTCGATTACTTTGCACAGAGACACGCCAAGATTGGTAACTTAAAACTTGATAGCCTCCCGCTTTACGCAATCGGTTATAGATATACTGTAAACTCTTCGTACCAGGTCGGGTCGGTGCATATTTTGCAACAGGTTTAAGTTCCGGCTCTGTTTGCTCAAATAACTCAGTATTAGGCGCGCTTTGCTGAAATACAATCAGTTCCAACTGAAACCGGCGTTCATCAGCCCAACCATAAGAACTGCTTAATAAAAAGGCGGCTATCGCCCAAAAGACATAAAAAGACTTATTCATGAATCATCCGTTAATTGCGTTAATAATTCGCTAATAAACGTTATTTTAGCATCCGTTGTGGCAAACTTTTGCGTAAAACGCAATTTATCGCCGCCTTCAAATTTATAAATATCCGCTTGCGTCTGAATTAAAATCAATAATTGTTGCATATTCAACTTAGGAGCCGCCGAAAACAACAAACGTCCCCCTTCTGCATGGGCATCAATCTTTTTCACTCCAATATAACTCGCCAACTGCTTTAACTCCGTTACCGCAAACAAGGTTTTGGTTTGCTCAGGCAATAAGCCAAAACGGTCAATCATTTCAATTTGCAAATCTCTTAGCTCCTCTTTGCTGCTTGTACTGGCAATACGTTTATACAACACCAAACGCGCATGAATATCAGGCAAATAATCCTCAGGAATCAAAGCCGCCGCTTGCAAATCAACCTCCGTACCGGTCTGCATGGGCGCATTCAATTCCGGCTGCTTGCCTGATTTTAGCGCATGCACCGCTCGGTCTAATAATTCGGTATACAAAGTAAAGCCTATTTCCTGAATTTGCCCACTTTGGCCATCGCCTAACAACTCACCTGCGCCCCGAATTTCCATATCATGTGTGGAAAGTAAAAAACCAGCCCCTAATTCACCTGAGGTTTCCACAGCTTCCAGACGCTTAACAGCATCCTTGCTCATGAGTTTTTTCGGAGGCGTAATAAAATAAGCATATGCCCGATGATGCGAACGCCCTACTCGACCGCGTAGCTGGTGCAATTGTGCTAAGCCCAGTTTATCTGCCCGATTAATAATAATCGTATTAGCCGTCGGCACATCAATCCCGCTTTCAATAATCGTTGTACTTAATAACACATTAAAACGCTGATGATAAAAATCCAACATAATGCGTTCTAACTCACGTTCAGGCATTTGCCCATGTGCGATTTCAACACGCGCTTCCGGCACTAATTTTTCAAGTTCACGCGCCATTTTATCCATGGATTTAACATCATTATGTAAAAAATACATCTGCCCACCGCGCTTAATTTCTCGCTGACAGGCTTCTTTAATCAATGAATCAATCCATTCGGAAATAAAGGTACGAATGGCATGACGATTCGGCGGCGGTGTTGCAATAATGGAGACATCACGCAAGCCCGACATGGCCATATTTAAAGTTCGTGGAATAGGTGTTGCCGTTAAGGTCAATAAATCAACTTCTTGGCGTATGGCTTTAAAATGCTCTTTTTGGCGCACACCAAAGCGATGCTCCTCATCAATAATAACCAATCCCAAATCACGGTACTTTACTTCTTTAGAGAGCAATTTATGCGTCCCAATGACAATATCCACTTTGCCATCAGCCAATTCAGCAATAATGGCTTTCTGCTGTTTAGGGGTTTGAAAACGCGATAAGACTTCTACGCGGAAAGGCCAGTCGGCAAACCGATCACGAAAATTCTGGAAATGTTGCTGTGCCAACAAGGTCGTCGGCACTAACACCGTCACTTGCCGCCCACTTTGTGCCGCAATAAACGCCGCACGCATGGCAACTTCCGTTTTGCCAAAGCCCACATCGCCACAAATCACCCGATCCATGGGCTTATCTGAACGCATATCCTCTAAAATGCTATCAATTGCAACTTGCTGATCCGGTGTTTCTTCAAACGGAAAGGCATCCGCAAATGTTAAATATTCAGCATGATCATACGCAAAAGCATGGCCTTTATTTAAGGCACGCTTGGCATGAATTTCCAATAATTCAGCCGCGACATCATGAATTTTTTCTAATGCCTTTTTCTTGGCCTTACTCCACTGGTCACCCCCCAG
>JALSIU010000029.1 GCA_026989715.1 Methylomonas sp. | reverse complement strand
ATTTTATGGTTATTTCCCAGGCGGTGCTTCAGGCGGCATTTTGCCCGAATCAATGGCAGATATTCCAATGGATTTTGATACCCTAAATGAACATGGCTGTTTTATCGGTTCGGCTGCAGTCGTCGTGTTCTCTAAACAAGATAGCGTCAAAGAATTAGCTCTCAATGCCATGAAATTCTTTGAAGAAGAGTCCTGTGGTCAATGCACACCTTGTCGCGTAGGAACAAGCAAAGCTGCCGCTTTAATGGAAGAGCAGGACTGGAATACCGAATTACTAGAAGAGCTATCCTCCGTCATGGTTGATGCATCTATCTGCGGGCTAGGACAGGCTGCACCTAACCCAGTGCGTTGCGCAATCAAGTATTTTCCAGAAGAGCTTTAATTATAATAGGTAACAACACTATGGCTGCAAACCCAGATACTTTAAATAACCCTATGATCAATTTTAAGCTTGATGGTGAAGAGGTAACCGCCTTTGCTAATGAAACCATCTTGCAAACGGCAAAACGTTACAACAAAGAAATTCCACACCTTTGCTACACAGAAGGTTTACGCGCTGACGGCAATTGTCGTGCCTGTGTCGTAGAAATTGATGGCGAAAGAACCTTAGCTCCGTCTTGTTGCCGCATGCCGACTGAAGGCATGAATGTACAAGCTAATAGCGAGCGTGCCTTAAAATCACAAAAAATGGTGCTTGAGCTACTAAAATCGGATATGCCTGAGCAAGGTGAGTCACCTTATAAACTCGATTCAGAATTAGACCTGTGGGTCAAAAAACTACAAGTAGGAACGCCGCGCTTTAAAGCTCGCACACAACCGGCGGCAGATTTATCGCACCCGGCCATTGCCGTCAATATGGATGCCTGTATTCAGTGTACTCGTTGCTTACGCGCCTGTCGTGAAGAGCAAATGAATGATGTGATTGGTTTTGCCAATCGTGGCGCACAGGCTGAAATCGTTTTTGATATTGCCGACCCTATGGCAGCTAGTAGCTGTGTTGCTTGTGGTGAGTGTGTACAAGCTTGTCCAACCGGCGCTTTAATGCCGGCCAATAATGTCGGTTTAGAAGTTGCTGATAAAACGGTTAATTCAACTTGTCCATATTGTGGCGTGGGCTGTTTAATCAAATATCATGTTAAAGATGACAAAATTCTTTATACAGAAGGGCGTAACGGTGATACCAATAAATTTCGCCTATGTGTTAAAGGTCGCTATGGCTTTAACTATATTCACAACCCGTTACGCTTAACCAAACCACTTATCAGGCGAGATGGTGTTGCCAAAACAACAGAATTACTAGATCCAAATGATTTGGATAAAGTTTTTCGCGAAGCAACATGGGATGAGGCACTAGATTTTGCAGCAGGTGGCCTGAAAAAAATTCGTGATGAAAAAGGTAAAAAAGCATTAGCGGGCTTAGGTTCGGCTAAAGGCAGTAATGAAGAAGCTTATTTATTTCAGAAATTGATCAGAACCGGCTTTGGCTCTAACAATGTTGATCATTGTACTCGCTTGTGTCACGCCTCATCGGTGGTTGCTTTACTAGAATGCTTAGGCTCCGGCGCAGTATCTAACCCGGTTGAAGATGTGAAATTGGCAGAAGTGGTTATTATTATCGGTTCTAATCCAACCGTAAACCACCCCGTTGGCGCAACCTTCATGAAAAATGCAACCAAAACGGGAACCAAAATTATTTTAATCGACCCGAATCGTACTGCGATTGCTAAATATGCATCATACCATTTGGCTTTCCGGCCTGATACCGATGTTGCACTCCTAAACGGCATAATGCATGTCATCTTAGAGGAAGGTTTGCAAAATGATGACTACATCAAAAAGCATACCGAAGATTTCGAGTTTATGCAGCAACACTTGAAGGATTACAGCCCTGAAAAAGTCGCTCCTATCTGTGGTATTGATGCAAATACATTACGTGAAGTCGCTAGACTTTACGCGACCTCAAAAGGCTCTATGATTTTATGGGGTATGGGCATCTCACAACATATTCATGGTACCGATAATTCACGCTGTTTAATTGCTTTAGCATTAATGACAGGACAAATTGGACGACCCGGTACAGGTTTACATCCATTACGTGGTCAAAATAATGTCCAAGGTGCTTCTGATGTGGGACTCATTCCAATGGTTTACCCTGATTATGAGCCTGTTGAAGATCCAGCTAACCAAGCTAAATATGAAAAACTATGGGATGTTAAGCTAGATCCGAAACGCGGCTTAACGACTGTGGAAATGATTCATGCCATTTTAGAGGGTAAAGTGTATGGTATGTTTGTTGAGGGTGAAAATCCAGCTATGTCCGACCCTAATCAAAACCATGTCCGTGAAGCCTTTGCCCACTTAGAGCATTTAGTGGTACAAGATATTTTCTTGACTGAAACGGCTGGTTTTGCAGATGTCATTTTACCTGCATCTGCTTTCTATGAAAAAGACGGAACTTTTTCCAATACTGACAGACGCGTACAAATGGGGCGTAAAGCCGTTAACCCACCAGGCGATGCCAAACAAGACTTATGGATTTTGCAAGAAATTGCTAATCGCTTAGGTTGTGGCTGGAATTATAACGGCCCTGAAGATGTCTTTAATGAAATGCGCCTAGCAATGGGCAGTATTGCCGGTATGACTTGGGATCGCCTAGAAAATGAAGATTCTTTAACTTACCCGTTAGAAAATGTAGGCGACCCTGGCGAGCCGGTTATCTTTACAAATGGCTTTCCTACCGAATCCGGTAAAGGCCGTTTTGTCCCGGCATCCTATATTCATGCAGATGAAATGCCTGATGAAGAGTTCCCGCTTATCTTTATTACGGGTCGTCAACTAGAGCACTGGCATACTGGTAGCATGACACGACATTCACCGACATTAGATGCTATTGAGCCAGACCCGGTAGTCATGGTACACCCTGTTGATTTAGAAAAACTAGGCGTAACTGCTGGCGAAATTATTACGATTGAATCACGACGCGGTAAAATTTCAGCTTATGCTCGTGCTGATATAGGCATTCAAGAGGGCAGTATGTTTATGGCTTTTTGTTATAATGAAGCCAGTGCCAATTTGATAACAAATGAGGCTTTAGACCCTTCTGCTAAAATCCCTGAATTCAAGTTCTGTGCGGTTAAAGCCAGTGCAGGTGGGGAAATTTCAGTACGCATTAACTAAACAAAGAAATATAAACGCAGACAGCACTGCCGGAATCATACCTGGCAGTTGTTGCCTGCAATACATTTGCCACACATCTTGTCAAAATCCCCCTTTAAACACGCCTCTTTATTTTTCCAGCCATTTAAGCTTTAAAAGAGCTAAGTCTAAATGACATTTTTGTGAAATACTCTTTATATTATTAAAGTTTTAGCTTTTATAATATACTTACAAATAACTTGTAAGCATTAGCATAGATAAAAAATAGAAGTGACTCTATAAATTTTCCAACTGTCATTACCAACTCACGCTAAAAACTTAAATATTTACAATGCAAACATCAAGCGCTCTACCCTTTTCATTAGAAGCTGAGGCAATCTCTAAGTGGGTGGATACGCTTGCCTTAAATAACCCTGTACAAGCAAGCAATGACATATACTTAGTCATTAGAACATTAAGTAAACACCAAGAAAAATTTCAAGCACATATTGAACTTATTCTTAATGAACTAACGCCTATCGCCATACAATTAAATATAGATTTAGAGCCTTTATTTACATCGGAAATAGGTGTCTTAGATGGCAAAAAGCGCAAGATTGCACGCTTAAGTATCAATTTATTACGCCATCATGCCTTACTCTATTTCCACCTTAGTAAAGTATTAACAAAAGAGCCAGCTAATTTAGCAATAAATCGTTGTATTCAAATTGTAGGGTTATGCTTAAAGCAAAGTGCATTAATTTATGATGTGCCATCAAGAGAACTATGGGAAATCATAGGTAAACTGTATCATTTAGCAGGTAGCAAGGGACTATTTGATACATCAATCGATGACCGCTTCTCTTTCTTTAAAAAACAAGTTTATATAATCAACAATATAAAAGCAGTACTATTATTTAGCCTCTGCCAAGCAAATTATTTAAAACAAAAAGAAATTGAAGATTTATACCTATTAGTACAACAACATAGTCAACACCTGGTCTTGACCAACCTATACTCAGCCCACTGTCTATACTTTTGGAGCTACGACCAGCCTATTACCATTCAAAGCATTACACCTCATTCACAGTTTCCCTCAAATGCTGTTTTTATCGATACCAGCCTCATTACCCCCATACTACAAACTAATAATTTCTCTTTTCTTGTTGATAAACTGACGAAACATCAAGCCTTTATCCCCAGTTTATTAAAAGCACCGCCTAAAAAGTCCAAGATTGCCTACGGCTTTACTGATGTAGTGTGTTTTATTGAAAAACATACGCAAAAAGAAAATAGCCATAAAGCATCTATCCGCTCATATGTTGACGCGAAGAATCTGGAATTGCAACCCTTTGAATATGAAACAAAATCTCTAAAAAAGGTCTCTGCAAGTGATATTTGGCAAGAGAAAAAAAAGCCAGAACTAGAAATGACTACTGTAATTATGAAAGAAAGTCATAAATTAGGCTTTGCATTAATCGAATTACACGATTTCACAGGTAGAACAGAAGAGCTAATCATTAGCTCCGACAATAGAAATAGGCCACTACTTAGCATTATAAGAAATGTAGCAACTGACACAATTAACCATAATAATTATCAACTGCTGATCGAAAATTTTAGCTCCAATGCCAAAGTAACCTCAGTCAGTAATCAGCACTTTACAGGTACGGCAATACTCTGCAAAGTCAATACAGACTTGAACTTTCTACTTACATCACCTAAATACAAATTTTTAACCGGTTCTGTTATAGAGGTAGGTAAAAAAACGGCACTATTATCAAAGCTGCTAGAAAATGCCCCCGGTTTTATTATGTATCAACTTGATTGGCAACCCCATGAGGCACATGAGCGGTAGAAATATGCTCTGCCGCCGCTTCACAATGCTTTTTTTGATCGTCAAAAAATATATCAGCACCAAATGCAGTCAAAAAATCTTGTTTTGGCATGCCCCCTAAAAATAACGCTTCATCAATGCGAATTCCCCATTGGCGTAAAGTCCGTATCACCCGCTCATGAGCCGGCGCTGACCTTGCCGTTACCAAAGCCGTTCGAATAGGCGATTTTTCTGTGGAAAATTCTGCTTGTATACATTGTAAGGCCGCTAAAAAACCTTTAAAAGGACCATCTAATAAAGGCACTTTTGCCGCATTCTTTTCATTTTCAGTAAATGCGGCCAAACCTTGCTGTTGATAAATGCGTTCTGATTGGTCGGAAAATAAAACGGCATCACCATCGAAAGCAATCCGTAATTGTTCAACATTTGAGGCTTGTAAAGCACCTGATAAAATAGTGGCGGCAGCAAAACCTGCAGCTAATGCATTCGTGACATCCTCTGCATTAGCGGATAAAAACAAATGCGCGCCAAATGCAGGAATATACCCATAAGGAGAAGCACCTCCTGTAAAAGCGGCTCGCGTAATATCAAGACCATAATGCTCAATAGAGTTAAAAATACGTAGGCCGGTATCTGCACTATTTTGTGATAACAAAATGACTTCAACTAATGGTTGTTTGTTTTTAGTTTGCGCATTAATCGCTAAAAGCTTACGTACCAATTCATAACCAAAGCCAGGGTCTAAAATATCATCTTCATGTTCAATTTGATAAGCACAATACGCTTCCTTTCCTTGTGTTTCAAAAATATGATGGGATTCATCTAAATTAAATAAGGCTCTCGATGATACCGCAACGACTAATTTCCCTGTAAATTCCATTACATTGTCAAAGTATCCATTAAATCAATCATAAACTCCATTTTCTCATCATCAACCACTTCCCACTGCTGAAAGCTAAGGCTTTGCAATACACCCTTACCTTTCGTGTCATGATGCATATTGACCAATATATTACTAATATTTTTACGTTGATCGAGTAATCGAGGCCCTATCATAAGCGAGTGATGAATAACACTAATTTGACTGCGCACCAATATACGCAATTGTTTTTTAATCATCTTAGATAAATCATCATATGCCTCAGCAAGAAAAATACCAACATCGGCATCATTTTTTAATAACTGCTTAGCCACCAGAACATAAGTATCAC
>JALSIU010000028.1 GCA_026989715.1 Methylomonas sp. | reverse complement strand
GTCAGTTCATTACAGTTTCATCAGGTAGATATGATGCAGACGGTTAAAAAATTTTTTGCCGACCCTGTTCTAAACCAACATGTCGAATTTGAATTGACCGAGTCGGTCATGATGACCAATGCTGAAACGAACCTCAGTAAATTGAATGAACTGGTTACACATAATATCAGTTTGGCCGTAGATGATTTTGGTACCGGTTACTCCTCGCTAAGTTATTTGCATAGATTTCCGGTAAATACTGTTAAAATTGACCGCTCCTTTATCTCCAATATGGAAAATGATGGCCAAATTAATATTGTTAAAGCCGTTATTGCAATGGCGCATGGCATGGAAATTCAGGTAGTTGCCGAAGGTATAGAAAGCCAGTGGCAATTGGATTTTTTAAAGGCAGAAGGCTGTGATATCGGCCAAGGTTTTTTATTTGCCAAGCCCATGAGCATGGAAAAATTTACCCAATTATTGCAACAAACATTAATCACATAATGTCTGTGTGCACCCCTCTATTTTTATTTTAATAAGTCAATAATCGAGATTAAAGCATGTTTTGTTATCATTGCCAGGAAGCTAAAAAAAATATTGCCTGTGATACTGCGGGCATTTGTGGAAAAAAAGCAGATGTGTCCAGTTTACATGATTTGTTAACCTTTGCATTAAAAGGGCTGTGTTTTTATGCGGTAAAAGCACAGGAACACGGTATTTGTGAGATGAATATTGATAAATTTACCGCCCGCGCCTTATATGCAATGGTCACTAACGTCAACTTTGATAGTGCCGTCTTTATGCAGTTAATTACCGAAGCTGTACAACGGCGTGAATTTTTACGGCGATTATTATCTGCGCAAGGCGTTGTTTTAGGCAAGGTGCCCATCGAAGCACAATGGCAATATAGCACAATCGACCAAGCGGAATGGGTAAAAAAAGGTGAAACAGTCGGCGTTATGGCAGCCGGCGAACTATCAGGGGATGCTACAGACAGGCATGCCGCCCAAGAAATGCTGATGTATGCAGCAAAAGGCTTAGGGGCTTTATTAGAGCATATTCAGGTAATGGGTATTTTCCGGCAAGACCTCTATCACTTTATGCACCAAGCCGTCGCCTACACTTTGCAAAAGGAAGCGAGTTTAGACGATTTGTTAGCCATGAATTTTAAATGTGGTGAGCAAGGACTGCTGGCTATGCAAATATTAGAGCAGGTTAATACTGAAAAATTTGGCCACCCTGAGCCAAGCACGGTGCATTTAGATACGTGGGATAAACCGGGCATTATCGTCACAGGGCATGAATTCCAAGATTTACAGGACTTGCTGGAGCAAAGTGCAGGAACGGGAGTCGATATTTATACTCACGGTGAAATGGTCGCCGCGCATAGCTACCCTGCGTTTAAAAAGTATTTTAACTTGGTTGCCAATTATGGCGGTGCCTGGCAAGACCAAAAAACACAATTTGGCAAATTTAATGGCCCAGTGTTAGTGACTAGCAATAGCTTGCAACAACCTAAAAAAGGCTATATAGATAAAGCCTACACCTCCGGCATGATTGGCTGGCCGGACTTGATGCATATAGAGCCACGTAAGCCGCATGAGCAAAAGAATTTTGCCGCCATAATTGCGCAAGCACAAACATGTACGCCGCCTACACCATTAACGGAAGGCAGTGTAACAATCGGCTATGGCAGAAAAGCACTGTGTGCTTTATCACCGGCTATTGCCGAGGCAATAAATAGCGGTGCTATCCGGCGCATTATTGTAATCGCTGGTTATGATGGCCGTCACAAAGAACGAAAATATTATACGACGCTTGTGGAAAGTTTGCCGACCGACACCTTAATCTTATGTTGTGGTGATAGCAAGTTTAGATTTTGGCAATTAGAGTTGGGGGAGATTAATGGCATACCTCGATTATTAGATGCAGGGCAAACGCATGATTTTTACGCCATTATGGCTTTTCTAAAGGATTTGCAAGCCACAATGCAGTTGCCGGACTTATCGGCACTGCCTGTTGCGTTTAATATACCTTGGTATGAGCAACAGACAATATTAATGATGCTGGCCTTATTTGCCCAAGGCATTAAAAATGTACGTATAGGCCCCACGCTCCCGCCTTTTTTTAGTGCGGGTATTTTAGATAAACTCAGCACAACACTGGCTGTAAAAGGAATTGATACGCCTGAAAAAGATATTGCCGCCATGTTAGAGGAATAAATTATTTTTATGATAGAAATAATCATTGAACGCTTACTGTATGCCAGCCGTTGGCTTTTAGCCCCCATCTATTTGGGGATGAGCCTTGCGCTAGTCGCTTTGTCGGTTAAATTTTTTCAAGAGCTGTATCACTTTATACCGCATGCTTTGGCAATGGACGAAACGCAATTAGTTTTACAATTGCTAACCTTTATTGATTTAACTTTAGTGGGCAGTCTAACCATTATTATCATGTTTAGTGGTTATGATAATTTCGTTTCTGCTTTAGATATTAGCGAAGGCACCGAAAAACTAACTTGGCTGGGTACGCATGATTACGGTGCGCTAAAAATGAAAGTCGCCGCGTCGATTGTGGCCATTTCATCCATACACCTACTAAAAGTGTTTATGAATATTGAAAAAATCGCCAATGATAAATTGCTATGGTATGTCGTGCTACATCTTACCTTTGTTATTTCTGCCTTTTTAATGGGCTCTTTGGAAAAGAGAATCCCACATTGAGAGACTGGTTATTACTAGGCACTTCAGCCTGTCATTTATGTGAGCAAGCAGAAGCATTGCTCGACACCTTAAAACTAGATTATCAAAAGATTGATATTGCAGAGCAAGAACAGTGGCAAGCCCGTTATGCAATTAAAATTCCTGTATTACTGAAGCAGGATACGCAACAAGCATTGTGCTGGCCTTTTACGCTTGAAGAGATACAAGCCTTTACTACCTGCGAACAATAAAAAGCAACAGGGGAAATTCCTATGCTCTGCCCCCTATATAAGAACATAGGAATAAATACGCCTTGCAACCTCACAAGCCTTATTTTACATGTGCTAACCATTCGCTATGCTCTGATCTACGCCCATGCACATAATCAAAATATAAGGCTTGGAGTTTCTCCGTAATCGGCCCGCGCTGACCTGAACCAATTTGGCGGTCATCATATTCACGGATGGGAGTTACTTCAGCCGCTGAGCCGGTAAAAAAAGCTTCATCAGCAACATACACTTCATCGCGCGTAATCCGTTTTTCTTTGACTTCCAGCCCTTGTTCTTTGGCAATGGTTAAAATGGTATCACGGGTAATGCCCTCAAGTGCGGAAGTGGTTTCCGGCGTATATAAAATACCATTACGTACAATAAATAAATTTTCACCGCTCCCTTCTGCCACAAAACCTTCATGATCCAGCAATAAAGCCTCATCATAGCCTGCATTTAAGGCTTCTTGTAAGGCCAAAATAGAGTTAATATAATTGCCATTGGCTTTTGCTTTGCACATGGTGCTATTAACATGGTTACGGGTATAAGATGAAGTGCGGATACGAATACCTGTTTCCATGCTTTCTGCTCCTAAATAAGCTCCCCACTCCCACGCGGCAACCATAACATGTACTTTTAAGTTATCAGCTCGCAAGCCCATACCTTCAGAGCCATAAAAACACATAGAGCGAATATAAGCACTATCCAAATTATTATTTTTGATGGCACCGATATGTGCTTGATTAATCTCTGCTTTAGAAAAGGGAATTTGCATATTTAAAATATGTGCAGAACGAAATAGGCGGTCAGTATGCTCTTCTAATTTAAAAATCGCAGGCCCTGTTGCAGTGTGATAGGCTCTTAAGCCTTCAAATACGCCGGCACCGTAATGCAATGTATGCGTCAAAACATGTACTTTAGCTTCGCGCCATTCTATCCACTCTCCATCCAGCCAAATTTTTCCGTCTCTATCATCCATCGTCATCATTTTTTTAATACACCTGTCATTCAATAAAAATTATTTAATGCCATTATAGCCCGATGCACAAAATTATCGCAGTATTGTGTTATTTCATGCCAAAAATTTTCTAAACGCCTGCCTTTTTAGCTTATGACAGCACTATATTGCTGATGATACCGTGTTTTTGCACTCACTCAACACCCTCAAATATTATGCCGATATTATATTTTGCTTTTAAGATAACATAATGATTTTTAGCTAAAAATTAATAGGTAAGCTATAATAGTATTCTCTAATATATCAATTTCCTAAACACTAACTTATGACTAATCCAAAAATTTCTTTAAGCGAATTGGATACGCCGTTAAAGGTTTTATTTACCGGCTATTTAACCACTGTCGCAATAGGCTACTTGTTTGCCTTGATTCAAATTTTATTTACCCACGGTATGGCGGATGGAAAATTTGGCCTTTCTTTAGACGATATTGTTTATAGTTATTATGGCAACCGCTCAGGAACCGTTTTAGAGAAAAAATTAAACGGCTCAATGAAAGACAAGGCAACAGAACAAGAGCGTTTTGCCATTATGCAATGGGTGCGGGATGGTGCTGATGAAATGGAGTACAGCAATCAAAAGATTGATCGCATTATTGAAAATAAATGTGAACTCTGTCATAACGAAGGGGCTTCAGGCATCCCTGACTTTACCGAGTTTGAAAATGTAAAGGCACTCACCCATGAAGATGAAGGGGCGACCTTTTCCTCATTAACGCGTGTGTCACATATTCATTTATTTGGTATCAGCTTTATTTTTATGTTTGTCGGTATTATTTTTAGTTTTTCGACCACCGCGTCCAGTAAATATAAAAGTATCGCAATTGGTATGCCGTACGTATTTCTTGTCGTCGATATTTTATCTTGGTGGTTAACGAAGCTCTCACCGATGTTTGCTTCATTGGTGATGCTAGCCGGTACCGGTATGGGCTTGTCTTTCGCTTTTATGTGGATTGTTTCATTAAAAGAAATGTGGTTTATTAATAACCCTTGGTTTTGTGACCCCGACTCACGTTGTCAACGTTCACTGAAGGTCGTTATAGGACTTTGGTTTAAAGCCATTGCATTGATTGGCCGCCTGATTAGGCGCGATATTATACCGAAGCTATTTTCTTTCCTAAAAGATAGTTTTAACTGGCTGTATAATAAAATGAAATAGTCTATTTTTTATGTTTCTACCTAAGTGTCTATTGTATCGCTTAGGTAGGACATCTTTCGTTACAAATTGGCAACAAATATCATGATTAAACATATACACCTTCTTTTTATTGTTCTCACCATCAGCAGTTTCATTATCCGTATTCTTTTGGCAGAATTTAAACCTGAGATATTAAGTAAAAAGATACTAAAAATTGCCCCACATATTATAGATACCATTTTATTGCTGAGTGGTATCGCCTTAGTGTTTCAAGGCAACTGGATGGCAGGTGAATACGGCTGGATTATTAGCAAATTTATTATGCTAATAGCCTATATCGGCTTTGGCGTGATGGCAATGCGCAGCTCCGGCATCAAGCGGTGGTTAGCATTTGCCGGCGCTTTAGGAGCGTTTGCTTATATTTTAAGTGTTGCCATCAGTAAACATGGCTTTATCTAAAAAAAGCCGGGCAATGGAAACCGTTTATTTATTTGCCGCCTTTCCGGCAGAAGCTAAGCCGTTTATTAAACATTTTAAATTAAAAAAAGAGCTTTCCATTAATGCTTTTGCCATTTACCGCCATGCTCAGGTTACTTTAACCCTCACGGGGCTAGGTAAACCTGCGATGGCGGCTGGCCTAGCCTATACTTTAGCGCGATTTCCCGCTGATAATGGGCAAGCTATTTTGCTCAATATCGGTATTGCGGGGCACTGGCAACACCCTTTAGGTAGCCTTTTTTGTGCTGAAAAAATCATCGACCAAGAGACGCAAGCCGTTTACTATCCACAGTTAGTTGCCACTCCCCCTTGTGTGAGCCAACCCCTTACAACTGTCGGGCGGCCTGAACTGGAATACAAAGAAAACACGCTCTATGATATGGAAGCGGCAGCGTTTTATGCAACGGCAATACGCTTTAGCTCTAGCGAATTAATTCAATGCATTAAGGTTGTTTCGGATAATAAAGCCAATCCTGCCCACCAAATTAAGCCGGCACACGTCAGCGAGCTTATGCAAGCGGCCGTTCCTGTTGTCACAGAATATATAGAACGGCTCAGTGCATTAAGTGCTTTAACCCAAGCACGTCATATTGCATTTTATGCAGAAATAGTG
>JALSIU010000027.1 GCA_026989715.1 Methylomonas sp. | reverse complement strand
GATGATAGTGTGGATTTATCCATGTGAAAGTAGGGAATTGCCAAGCTCTTAATACTAAAACCCATTCTCATCTGAGCATGGGTTTTTTTTTGCCTGTGGAATATTTAGCTCAGTTCTTTGGTTGTTGATATTATGATAGCTTAGGTGTAATTATGGTTTGTAGGTAGAATCAATTGCTGTATACTTCACTGCCTTGAGGAGAGCATGAGATGTATCAGAAAACATTGTGAATATATTCTTTTGGTAAGTTGCTTTATTTTAGGTAAAAGTGAATGATTAAACAAAGAACATTAAAAAATACGATTAGAGCAACTGGGGTTGGCTTACATACTGGCGATAAAATTTATTTAACCTTACACCCTGCTCCCGCTAATACAGGAATTAAATTTAGGCGGATTGATTTAGCTGAACCAGTTACGATAGATGCTATTCCACATAATGTGGGAGAAACGACTTTATCAACTACGCTAGTTTCAGGAGATGTAAAAATTTCAACTATTGAACATTTATTGTCTGCTATGGCAGGACTAGGAATAGATAATGCGTTAGTTGATGTTTCCGCTGCTGAAGTGCCGATTATGGATGGTAGTGCGGGTCCCTTTGTTTTTTTAATTCAATCTGCTGGTGTACAGGAGCAGGATGCGCCTAAACAATATATTAAGATTAAACGTGAAGTAAAAGTAGCTGAAGGTGATAAATGGGCGACTTTTTTGCCTATGGATGGGTTTAAAGTGACTTTTACGATTGACTTTGAGCATCCTGCTTTTGCTGAAAATGTAAAAACAGCCACTATGGATTTTTCTTCAACGACCTTTGTAAGAGAAGTGAGTCGTGCCCGCACATTTGGTTTCATGAAAGATATTGAGTTTTTGAGAGAAAATAACTTGGCGCTGGGAGGTAGTTTGGATAATGCGATTGTGATTGATGATGATAAAATTATCAATGAAGGAGGGCTTCGTTATGCGGATGAGTTTGTTAAGCATAAAATGCTAGATGCCATTGGTGATTTGTATTTACTTGGGCATAGTTTGATTGGCGAATATCAGGGTTATAAATCGGGGCACGGCCTAAATAATCAATTGCTACGTGCATTAATGGCTGATACGGATGCTTGGGAAAAAGTAACTTTTGATGCTGAGGATGAGGCACCTATTCATTTTATGCGCTCGGCAGAGAACCAGGCCATTTAAAGTCCAGTATTGATAGTGTTGCGTCATTTTGATGTTGCGCTGGGTTTACAGTTCTCGTTTTTGTTGTAGTGTGCTGCTCAAATGAAGTAACGCCGTTTTCAGTTTACTGTTAGGCATTGATTTTGCGCTGTTTCTAATTAATTCAATATTATCTTGAGATGGAATATTTGAATGTGGTTTTTTTTCTCTTTCATAAGGGAGAGGGGGGAGGACTCTTATTCTGATTTGTCGGATTTTACCTTTATTGCTCGTATTGACAGCTTCTTTGATTTGTTTGCTATAAAAACGTAATTGTGATGCCCATGCGGCAGAACTCACATAGACTATTAAGCTATGGTTATTGAGTACGCAATCTTTAATATAAGGGTGTAATTTAGGCGGGCTGGCCGATAAAATAACTTCCAAAATTTGTCGATGTTTTTCTATATGCAACTGAAATGCAGGGATATTGGTGAAAGTAAATGCCTTTTTGAAACTCATGATTTTAAATAGATAGGTTTTACAGTACTTAGGTAGATTGCGGTTGATAGGCCTGATGAGCCAAAAATCATCGCCATGACCATAATCTGGTAGCGTGCGGCGATAAAGGGAGAAATGCCTGATAGAATTTGTCCGGTCATCATGCCGGGCAAAGACACTAAACCTACGGCAAAAAGTGAGTTAATGACAGGAATCATTGCAGCATGAAATGCGGTATTACGAGCCAAGGTATAGTCGGCGTTATTTTGATATTCAGAATGTAAACGTTCAGCGGCCAAACTAACGCTATTCATTGAATTGGCAAAAATCATGCCTGCTATGGGAATCATGTAGTGCGGTGTGTACCATGGTGATAAATGTAATGTACCCTGAGTCATTAATGCTAATGTTAGCCCACCTCCCAAAGCAATAGCCATAAATGCATATTTGAATAAATTCCCCCGTTGTTTGGTAATTGAACCTAGAGCTATCCAGCCGGATGCTAAGCACATAATCACTAAAATGATTAAAATCAGCCCGCTACTTTGTGATGCAAAGATATAGGATAGAGCGTAACCTACCAAGAGTAATTGTGTCAGCATTCGCATTAACGCATAGGTCGGCTGGACAATGCTAAGTGACCAACGTATAAAGATAAGCAATACGAGCAATGCAGGTATTAAAGCAATAGCTAGATTATTTAAATTAATAGTTGTTATGGTATTGCTCATGAGGGTTGAAGTTATGGTCGTTTTTTCTTTAGTTTTTGTAGATCTTCAACATGGTTGAAATCCACGCCGACGCTAATAATAAAGCTAGTGGCCTCTTCGATATTCATCGTTGATTTGACGACTTTAGACTCATGTACTAGCACGGTAAACCCTGAGGTAGGGTTAGGTGAGGTAGGGATAAATAGGATATACATGTCATCTTCTTTATTGGTGACATACGCAGGAACCCAAACATCCTCTTTAGGGTATTCTGTGTAGACAACTTCACGCGTTTCTTTTTGCTCATGTCCTGAAAACATATTAACGACTTTTTTAGTGACACGATAGATTGTATTGAGTAGCGGGATGCGATTAACAATACTGTCAATCAATATAATGATCCAAGAGCCTCCAGCCCTGCTTAAACGGTAACCAACATAAGTAAAAACCGCAAAACTCATGGCAAAAATTAAAATGGTCAGTAAATAATTATCCCAATAACCATATACAATCTGAAATGAGCCTGAAATTAATTCTTTGACAAATAAAACGATTTGTAAAATAACAACGATAGGTATAAAGGCGAGTACACCAATCAAGAAATAATTGGCAGTACGTTTTAGAAAAGTATTCATAGCATGTTCTCCATTTTTATTATTATTGTAAGTACTTTAATTTAATGATTTTAGAACTAATAAAATACCTGATGAAGCAAGAAAAAAGGTAAATAATTGCTGATATTTTTGGTTATTTATGCGTGCGTATAAGCCCTCCTCTGTTAGTAAAAAGATAACGACGGAAAATTGTAAGAGCATCATTTTTTCAGTATAAGCCATGTCACTCTCATAACCGATTATAAATAAGGTTAGTAATTGAAATGCCGCAAATGTTGCATAGCAAATAGCAATGGTAACACGAGTGTTATTTTTTGCTTGGTGTTGCTCGTGTATCAGAGCAGTGAGCAAGGAGCCACCTAAATTAGTGATGCCATGCACAATACCCATCATGATTAAATAGGTTTTTTCATATTTAATCATAGCTGTAAGGGTGCTTTCAATGCGTGGAGATGTATCTTTTAGAGCCACAAAAATTAAAAATAAGCCAATGATAAGGCTAATATTGATAGGGATGTTGGTAATAATAAATAAGAACAGAGCGATAAAGGGAGCGCAATATAATAATATATTTTTATAAAGCCTTAGGTCGATATACTGATAGTGCTTGATAACTTGCAATAAGTTAATGGCTATTGAAATGGGTAATAGAACTGAAAGTGCGTAGCTAAATTCATAACCGAGTAGTAAGAGTAGAGGGGTGCCAAATAAGAGGATACCCACTCCAAATAAAGATTGAATGATTGTGGTGATGACTAAGGTGGCCAAAATGTCGATAGGCATAACAAAACTCACTAATTCGCATGAAAACAGTTTCAAGTATACCTTGCGGAGTTAGTTCTGTATAAAAAAATAAGAAATGCACTCCAGATTGTTGATTTTTGGTCTTAACAAAACCTCTGCTTAGGGAATACGCAACTAAAGCAACTGCCTTTGCCCCATTCGCTAGTAATCAACAATTGAGCATTATGGCGTGTTAGCGTATGTTTGACTATTGCAAGCCCTAAACCTGTTCCGCGTTGTTCCTGGGGGCGTTTGACATCAACACGATAAAATCGTTCGGTAATTTTAGGGATTTCATCTGCTGGGATGCCCTCTCCTAGATCGGTTATATCCAAAATAACAGATTGTTCGGATTGATACCATTGAACGGTGACGATAGATTCTGCAGGTGAATATTTTAGGGCATTAACAATTAAGTTAGAAAAGGCGCTACGTAGCTCTTTTTGGTTGCCGATAATATTAATATCGGTGTCAATAAATAATTCAATGCGATTATTTAACTGTTCTAAAGCACCACTTTCTAAGCAGATTTGTTTTAGCAATGGGGCAATTTCGACACATTGATTTTCAATTTTTTTAGTTTCTAAGTCGGCTAAAAGCAATAAGTCATCAACCAAATATTGCATACGTAAGGTTTGGTCGCTCATTTGCTGCAGTGAGTGTGTTAATAAGGGGGACTGTTGGTCGTCTATATCATTTAGTGTTTCTAAATAACCTTTTAGAACCGTTAACGGTGTGCGTAGTTCATGGGATATATTATCGACAAAATCTTTACGCATTCGTTCGATATTTTTTAGGTAAGTGACATCGTGGGCAACTAATAAATGGGAATAGCTGTCATTACCATAATTTACAATTTTAATTTGTAAGGTTTCTTGATTATTGACAGGAGAGGGGAGTGTTAATGCCGCAGCAGGGTCTTTGGCTCTTAAGAATTCAATAAAAGCGGCATCATGGATTAAATTGTAAATACACTTACCTTTATCCCCTTTTTTTAAACCCAGCATTTTTTTTGCAGCACCATTAAACCAAGAAATTTCATCATACTTTTCTAAAACGACAACGGCATCAGGTAAGGCTGCCGTTGATTTACGAAATTGCTCTATAATGGGTTTAAGATTGTTTTTGCGCTTCTTATTAATTCTTTTAATACGTGCAATATGCTGATAAATAGCTTGCCAAAGTCCATTAAAATGAGGTGCTTTTTTTTTCGCTCCCATACGCAACCACCGTTCAAGGCGGTACAATAAATAGGTTTGGCGGATAATATAAATAATGCAAATGAAAAGTAATATTAAAGGCAGGTGTCCTATATAAAAGCTGGCAATGACCGCAATTAATATGAGACTAATAACGAGCAATAAATTATAGTACCAATAATGCATTAGCTACTTTTAACTGAAAATTTATAACCGAAGCCACGCACGGTTTGCAACCACTCTTCGCGTTTATATTTGACTAAAATTTTACGCAAACGACGAATATGTACATCCACCGTTCTTTCTTCAATATACACACTACGCCCCCATACTTGATCTAGTAATTGGGTGCGATTAAATACTTTGTCAGGGTGGGTGAGAAAGAAACTTAGTAAACGGAATTCGGTAGGGCTAATTTCAATGGCTTGCTCACCAATATTGACACTATGGTTTTTGGTATCAAGCACAATATCCTGAAATTTAATTTGCGTTAAGTCATGAATTTTTCCACTACGGCGTAAGACTGCTTTGATACGTGAAACGAGCTCTTTGGGTGAAAAAGGCTTAGTTACATAATCATCTGCGCCCAAATCTAAGCCGCGTATTTTATCAGCTTCTTCCCCTTTCGCCGTTAAGAGAATAATAGGGATATCTTGATAATTATCATCTGATTTTAATTTACGAGCCCATTTATCCCCTGTTATTTTAGGTAGCATCCAGTCTAATAAAATAAGGTCAGGTAAAATATCACCTAAGATTGTTTCTGCTTGTGCCACATCAGCCGCTTCAATGACCGCGAAGTCATATTGCTGTAACACCATAATTAACATTTGGCGAATGGCTTCTTCATCTTCAACAACTAAAATGGTGAATTTGCTCATGGAGTTTAAGTATGTGTAAGCTAATTTTAAGTAAATACCATTTTAAACTATTTTGTATGACAGCTTTATGACAGGTGGCGCGGCCTGACTTTAATATAATATTCGGGCTGAGTGTATTTTTTATGTATAGGGGGTAACAGAGGTATAGCGTTGTAAAATAGTTTTAACTATATTTTTAATATCCTGTCCCAAAGATTGACGGACAGTCTTTAATTTACTGAAAACTCAACATCATGATAGATATTTTGCACATCATCTAAATCATTGAGCATACCTATAAAGCGTGTAAATAATACGCTATCATCATCACTAAGGGCTTTGGTATTTTTAGGGACAAATTGAATCTCATCTACTTCAAAATCAATGCCTGTCAGTATATCTGCTAATGCCTGTTTTGCTTTGGCATATTCTGATGGTGGGC
>JALSIU010000026.1 GCA_026989715.1 Methylomonas sp. | reverse complement strand
GTGGTGTTGCCTATTTCACATCAATTACAAGCCGCTGAAATTGATGCGTTGATTTGTGATACACAGTTGCATGCCGTGCTGGATGATTGCTCCGGTGTGCAAGCTGTGCTGACGGATGTCAGCAGGATGACTTATGCACAACAAACTTTACGTTTTGCATGGGTTCGGCCTGAGGATGATGCGCCGGTGACACCTTTGAGTGATGCCGCATTTATTCGTTATACGTCCGGTACGACAGGGCGTAGCAAAGGGGTGGTTCTGTCGCATCGTAGCATTTTGCAACGTGTCGCCGTGACGGACAAAGCACTTAACTTAAGCCAAGAGGATGCCGTTTTATGGGTGTTGCCGATGGCATTTCATTTTTTAGTCACAATTTTAGTCTATATTCGTAGCGGTGCACGCATCATTATTTGTAAAGATTTATTGGCACATACGATTATTCAAGACGCAAACCGGTATCAGGCTACGATGTTATATGCCGCACCGATGCATTTTCGTTTATTGGCGGCGGATTTGTCGGCAGAGCAGATGCCGACATTAAAGTCGGCGATATCAACTTCTGCCGCGATACCATTTCATATTGCGGAAAGTTTCGCTAAACGCTTTCATCTGCCGGTCACGCAAGCTTATGGCATGATTGAAATAGGATTGCCTTTGTTAGATGGCTTGGCTGATAATGCAAAAAATCCGCGCAGTGTTGGCTTTCCAAACAGTGAATTTACCGTTGAATTGTGGAATGATGCTAATGAGCCGGTAGCGACCGGCGAGTTGGGACGCTTAGTCATTGATGGCCCTGGGATGTTTGATGCCTATCTTGCACCTTGGCAAACAAGAGAGCAGTTGCTGGTTAACGGCCGGTTTATCACGGGCGATATTGCACGGTGTGATGCAGAGGGACGCATTGTGATTTGTGGCCGTGAAAAGAATATGATTAATGTTTCGGGCAATAAAGTGTTTCCTGAAGACGTGGAAGCTGTGCTCAATCAGCATATTAGCATTGCTGTCTCCCGTGTTTATGGGCAGATGCACCCGTTGTTGGGGGAAATTGTGTGTGCCGAGGTCGTATTGGTGCAAAATGCAGTATTGGATGTAGAGGCTATTTTACGTTTTTGTCGCGGTCAGTTGTCCGTTTATAAAATTCCGCAAAGAGTGCAACAAGTCGCGCAGATTGCGCAAACCCACAGCGGTAAAATAAAAAGAGCCGTGTCTGCGCCATCAGTATGAGTGCAATACATAATAAGATGGCTTATGCTGTGAGCCTATTGTTGGCTATGTGTGTTTGGATGCTGTGGTTTATTTATACTTATCCCGATGGTGGTTTGGTGATTGCCAAGCATTGGCAAATTTCAGTGAGTATGATTTTTGGTTCTATTATTGCCGGTGCGACCAGTGAGGGCGGCGGAGCGATTGCATTTCCTGTCTTTACCAAGGTTTTACATATTCCGGCGAGTGATGCAAAAGTTTTTGCATTGGCTATTCAGAGTGTGGGCATGGTGGCCGCTTCTATTGCCATTATGATGATGCGGGTTCAAGTCTTATGGCGCGTGATTGTTTGGACAAGTTTTGGTGGTGTTGTCGGTATGTTGATAGGTGCTATGGGCTTGTCAGCACTGCTTGCGCCTGATTTTATCAGAATGTTATTTACGGTGATGGCGGTTAGTTTGGCTCTGACTTTAATTTGTCTTAATACCGGTTTTCGGTTAAGTCATACGGTGATGCCGGCCATAAAATATCAGGAAGCGGTCATCCTATTGATGACGGGGATATTGGGAGGCGTAGTATCGGGTTTAGTGGGCAGTGGCATTGATATGATTTGTTTTTCGGTGCTGGTATTACTGTTTCGCATCAATGAACGTATTGCGACACCGACTTCCGTGATTTTAATGGCCATTCATTCTGTTTTTGGCATTTTATTACATCTGTTTGTATTAGGCGGGGTAAATGCTCAGGTGCAAGCCTACTGGTTGGCGGCGGTACCGGTCGTGGTTGTCGGAGCACCGTTAGGCGCTTTTTTTTGTCGCCGTATGCCATCTTTGCATATTCGCTATTTATTAATTATTTTAATTTTTGTGGAATTGCTTAGCTCTTTATGGCTATTAAACTTTGATATGGCATTATTTAGCTTTAGTGTGGCGATGCTCATATTATTTTTAAGTTTAATGACATGGATGAGGCGCGTGACAGTTTATGCGTCTTTATGATGGGGCTTTAATAAATTGGGAATAGCTGTGGTTAAATATTGTTGGGAGTGGTTTTTATTATTTTTAGGGCTCCTTTATTGGGCGGTGGTGTCTATCATCATTTCTGTGCTTGGAATGGTGTTATTTGCCGTTTTACCACAAAAAATGGCATTAGCGTGTGGCCGTTGGCTTTTGTCGCGTGCCTTTCGAGTATTTATTGGATTTTTAAAAATCAGTCATTTATTGATTTTAGAGGATGCTGATTTGCAATCTTTGGCAGGGCATACGGAGGGAATGATTATTGCGCCCAATCATACTGCCTTATGGGATGCGGTCTTTATTGTTGCGCGTATTCCCGAAGCGGTGTGTATTATGAAAGGCAGTATTGTCATGAATCCATTTTTGGGTGGGGGCGCACGTTTGGCAGGTTACATTCCCATTAACTCAATTAGTCAAATGCTTAAAATAGCAACACAACGCTTAAAGCAGCAGGAAACCTTATTAATGTTCCCAGAGGGGACACGCACTAAAACGGATGCGCAATGGCTTAATCCTTTGAAAGGTGGCGTTGCTTTATTGGCTAAACGTGCAAACGTGCCGGTCGTACCGATTTTTATTCGCAGTAATACGCGATTTTATGAAAAGGGCTGGCCTTTATATAAAAAGCCTCAATTTCCGTTGCGTATTAGTATGACGGTCGGAGAGCCTGTTCGTGTGCATGCAAATGAATCCGCGCAAGCCTTTGGCCAGCGTTTAGAAGCTATTTATTTAGCAGAATTAGCACAGCCACACCCATTACGTCGAGTACAAAAAACAGAATTATGAATCATAGTACAGTCTCCAATCATCATGTTTTAATGATACCCAGCTACAATACCGGTGCGCTATTGCAGGTTACCGTGACCGAGGCATTACAGCAGTGGCAACCTGTTTGGGTCATCATTGATGGCAGTGATGATGGCAGTGAATGCTTGTTGGAAGGCTTGCAAGCGCAGTATCCCGATACGCTAAGGGTGATTCGGTTGTCGCGTAATACCGGGAAGGGTGCGGCCATATTGGAAGGCATTACTTTGGCCAAGGAAAAGGGGTTTACGCATGTATTGACGATGGATGCAGACCATCAACATGCGGCTGAGTTTATTCAACCTTTTATGCAAATGTCTATTGAAAATCCAGCCGCGATGATTTTGGGTGAGCCTATCTTTGATGCTTCCGCTCCAATGATTCGGGTGCAGGGACGGCGTATTTCTAATTGGTGGGCGAATTTAGAAACTTTGGGCTGGGGGATTCATGATTCTTTATTTGGCATGCGCGTTTATCCCATACAGGACTTAATGGCGGTGATGCATTCAAGCCGGTGGGCGCGCCGTTTTGATTTTGAACCGGAAGTTGCTGTGCGTTTAGCTTGGCATGGCGTTCCTGTGCTGAATATTCCAACACCCGTGCGTTATATTGCGGCGGCAGAGGGGGGGATTAGTCAGTTTAAATACGGCCGCGATAATATTTTGTTAATTGGGATGCATATTCGTTTGTTTTTTGGTTTTTTATTACGCTTGCCTCGGTTAGTATTACGAGGCAAGCAGTCGTCCCCCAAAACGCATTAACAAGATCAATGCGTTTTGAGAGAGGATTTTGATTTTTTTAACGATTAAAGCGATTGTCAATAATGTTGCTTACGACACTTGGGTCGGCCAATGTTGATGTATCACCTAAACTATCAATTTCATTGGCGGCTATTTTGCGTAGAATGCGGCGCATAATCTTCCCTGAGCGTGTTTTAGGCAAATTGGGAGCCCATTGAATGATGTCCGGGCTGGCAATGGGGCCTATTTCGCTACGCACTAATGTGACCAATTCTTTTCTTAATGCCTCCGTACCTGTTATGCCAACATGCAGGGTCACATAAGCATAAATTCCTTGACCTTTAATATCATGCGGATAACCGACTACCGCAGATTCAGCTACTAATGGGTGCTCATCTAAAGCACTTTCTACCTCGGCAGTTCCCATGCGGTGGCCTGAGACATTAATTACATCATCAACTCGCCCCGTAATCCAGTAATAGCCTTGTGCATCACATCTTGCGCCGTCCCCTGTAAAATAATAACCGGGGTAGTTTTTAAAATAGGTATCAATAAAACGCTGATGATCGCCATAAATACTGCGTGCTTGCCCCGGCCAAGGGCGTTCTAATGCTAAAACGCCTTCGGAACCATCTTCGATGACATTGCCTTCATTGCTTAAAATAACAGGTTTAACCCCAAAAAATGGTCGTGTTGCCGAGCTGGGTATTAATTCGGTTGCCCCCGGCAGAGGGGTGATTAAAATACCCCCCGTTTCCGTTTGCCACCAAGTATCGACAATCGGGCAGTTTTCTTTGCCGACTTTTTGGTAATACCACTCCCACGCTTCCGGGTTAATGGGTTCGCCTACTGAGCCTAAAATGCGTAAACTACTACGGTCGGTATTGGCTAAAAAGTCATCGCCTAGCGCCATTAATGCACGTAATGCTGTAGGAGCCGTATAAAAAATATTGACTTGGTGCTTATCGACCACTTGCCAAAAACGACTCGCATCTGGATAAGTTGGTACGCCTTCAAATAACAAGGTAGTCGCACCATTGCATAAAGGACCATAAATCATATAAGTATGCCCGGTAATCCAGCCTATATCGGCCGTACACCAATAAATTTCGCCCTCTTGATAATCAAATATATATTGATGAGTAATTGCCGCATACAATAAATAGCCCCCTGTGGTATGTAGCAAGCCTTTGGGCTTGCCGGTCGAGCCTGAGGTATACAAGATAAATAAAGGGTCTTCCGCATCCATCCATTCCGGCTCACATATCGTTGCGGCTGTCGCCATCGCTTGATGGTACCAAACATCACAACTTTCATTCCAAGCGACAGAATTACCGGTATTTTTAATCACCAGTACCTTTTGTACGCAGGGGCTGCCGGCAACCGCTTTATCTACCGTCGCTTTGATTGGAATTAATTTCCCCCCCCGATAGCCTTCATCTGCACAGACGACTATTTTGCAATCAGAATCATTGATACGGTCTTTGAGTGCCTCGGCTGAAAAACCACCAAAGACAATGGAGTGCACCGCGCCAATACGGGTACAGGCTAAGATGACGGTGGCGGCTTCAATAATCATGGGCAAATAAATACAAACCCGATCTCCTTTTTGCACACCTTGCGCTTTTAAAACATTGGCAAATCGGCACACTTGCTGATGTAAAGCTTTATAGGTCATCTTTTTATCTTGGCTTGGGTCATCGCCTTCCCAAAGTAGCGCAATTTGATCACCTCGGGTTGCTAAATGCCGGTCTAGGCAGTTAACACTGACGTTTAGTTTTCCGCCTGCAAACCAGCTAATTTGGCCTTTAGGGTAGTCATATTCCATGACCTTATCCCAGGGTTGTTGCCAATCTAAAAAATTGTTGGCTTGCTCCGCCCAAAAGCTTTCAGGGTCAGCAATGGATTGTTCGTATAAGGCTAAATATTGCGCATTATTAATGTGTGCTTGTTTAGCAATCTCTGCTTTGACGGGATACCTTGCGTGTTCGTAAGTGTGGTGTGCTGTCATAATAAGTTGTCAGGTTTGTGATGGGCTGAAAGTTTCTCATTTAATGGTGATTAGAAAAATCCCAAGGGGTTGATGTCGTAACTGACCAGCATATTTTTGGTTTGCTGATAGTGGTCTAACATCATTTTATGTGTCTCACGGCCAACCCCTGATTTTTTATACCCTCCAAATGCTGCATGCGCGGGGTAGTGATGATAACAGTTGATCCAAACTCTCCCCGCTTGAATGCCGCGCCCCATTCGATAGGCTTGGTTGGTGTCGCGTGTCCACACTCCTGCTCCTAAGCCAAATTCAGTATCATTGGCAATTTCCAAAGCCTCCGCTTCATCTTTAAACGTGGTAACCGATACAAAGGGGCCGAAAATTTCTTCTTGAAAGATGCGCATTTTATTATCACCTTTCATAATGGTCGGTTGAATATAGTAGCCTGTCCCTAAATCGCCCTCTAAGGTTTCTACTGCGCCACCGGTGAGCACTTCTGCGCCCT
>JALSIU010000025.1 GCA_026989715.1 Methylomonas sp. | reverse complement strand
GCTCTAATGCGGAGAAAAATCCACCAATGGTGAGCCAGTATTCGGGCGTTCCAATCCAAAAATAGTGATGCCCTAGGCCTAGAATACCTGAGCCAAACATTAGCGCGACTTCAATATAGAGCCAGGTCGTGACGATTTTACGACTCACACCCAAGATGGTCATTAACGACCAAGCCATGATAACACCGACCAATACTTCCCACGTTGCTTCAACCCAAAGGTGTATGACCCACCACCACCAAAATTGTTCGTGCGTGATATTGGTCATATAGAACATACCGGCGACATATAAACCAGCCAGTGCTACTAAATCTAAGGTTAATACACCTGCAATACCTGACCATTTGCCTTTGCTGAAAGTCATCACCACGTTGTAGAAGAAGATTAGCATGACAACGACAATGCCAATATCAGCCCAGCGCGGCGCCTCGATATATTCACGGCCTTCATTGATTAACCATAACGTCGTGTCATTACCGGCACCTGTTTGTACTAATAAATAGACTAACACTACTACTGCGATAGCCGCAGATAGCACCCAAAAGCCGATAACGCCAAGTTTTAGACCTGCGATTTCGGTACCGCTTTCATCTTCTAAGAGCCAATAAGTACAGCCGATAAAGCCATAAAGCATCCACAAGACCATGGCATTAATATGTACCATGCGGTTAACACTAAAATCTAATATTTCATAGAGAAAACCGGGGGCAATAAATTGTGCCGCTGCCAACAAGCCAAATAAAATCTGGAAAATAAACAGAATGACCGCACCCATAAAATATTTGACAGCCAGTTTTTGGCCGCCGTTTAGGGTGCTATCATCAACAGCCGCCCAGCGATGGAAGGCTTGTAATTTATCTTTCAGCGAAGATGCATTGTCTGTTATTGTTTCAGGATTTGCACTCATATTAGTCATCCTCTGCATAAATGGTGGTGAAGTTATAAGGGAAGCCATTGGTATCAATGCTGGACATCCATTTTAGGAAAGCCACTACGCCTTTTGCTTCTGCTTCCGTTATATTGAGATTAGGCATTTTGCGACCGGTACCAAAGGTACGTGCATTATTCTCCGGATCCATTAGGAATTTAAGCATTTGTTCTTCGCGCAAATCAACGGTTAGCCAGCCTTGATCTAACCAAGCCTTAGTTAAATCAGGCGCGTAATAGGCTCCGTTACCTAATAAAGTATGGCAATTCATACAGTTTTTGGCTTGCGTGGTTTTTTTGCCTAAAGTCACTAGCTGTTCAGCTTCTTCTTCAGTAAAGACTTTGCCAAATAATAATTCCTCACCACCAATGACCGGCATGAATTTATTGAGTTTTTTATCAAATTGGTAGTCAATTTTTTTATTGATGACCGAATAGGCAGGGACTCGCTTGCCACCTGCTTTAGTTTGTTCTAAGGTATCAAAGGTTAAAATGACCAGAATTAGAAAAGAGCCGGCAGTCACCCACACGGCTACTTTTTTCCAAAAGGACTCGGAAGCCCACTTAGGTATTTCACTCATTTTCATTCTCCTGAGTTGTGATTAAACCGGTGGCATCATGCGTTTGTTTGCATAAATGCCAAATGGCAATAGGTGCAAAAAAATAGCCGATGACCATAAGATAAGAAATAATGCGCCATGAGCCGTCTAAATTGGCCGCAAGGGTTAACTGGTAAACGGCAATCAGTAATATGAAATAGGATAGATAGGCTGATAGCTTGATGCTGAGTTTAGGCTTGACTTTGGACCAGGCAAATAAGAGAGCATAACTTGCACCTGCCATAATAATTAAAGCAGATGAAAAGAAGGTAATAAAAAAATCCTTCATGGCAACAGGTTCAATCATAATTTTTGATTGCTAATTAGGTGTGGAGTGAGTATGCATGACACATTCAAACATGAGGTCATCAACGTATTCTTCCGGATGTAGATCGCCAAAGTAAATGCCGCATTGCGCATCGGGTAGACGATGTTTGACTACGCCATGTATGTTTATGGGGATGCCGGACTGGGGAAGTGTTATGTCGATGGTAATTTTGTCATGCGTTTTGGCCAGCATGGGAGTATTGAGTTGTATCTTGATGCCGGAGTAACTAATGTCAATCACGGTACCATCAGTCACTATTTCCTGATTAGGGGGGCGTTTGATAGTAATATGTGCCGATAGGTTTTTAGGCTCTATTCTTTGATGGCTACGTTTTTCAGCGTTCATGCTCTACCTGTGCTGTGTTAGGGTTATGTGCAGACCTCGCACTGTGAGATAAACCCCTTATCTGTTTCTATAATAAATGAGCTAAGAGTATCACAAAAAGCTTATATCTGCGTAAAAGACATAAATTATTTATGTTTATTGTATGCGGATTACAGCCGGTTTATTTTGTATTTAAGCGTGCTTCAATTTTTTGTTTATAACGTAAATAATGGATAGATTGTAATTGGTCATAGCTATCAACCCCTAATACCTGTAAGGGGACATCTACTTCAGTAATATGAATAGGGTATTTTTCTTGGTGACGGCGTAGTTTATAAATATGATTGGCGACCAATTCAAAGAGATTACCTTCTATTTCTGTACTACAAAATTCTAAGTCATCACAATAGATTGTGTAAATAATGTCGGTTGGTGAGTGGTATGCTTCTCCTGTGATGCGAATATTGAAGTAATCCCAAACAAGGGTCGGTGGTGCAGAAATAGGGCTTATGTGGTATTGGTCATGTGTGGTGACTTTAAGTTCGTGGTGTTCTATCAGCAAGTCTGGCGCAAGCATGCCATTATTGCCTAATGTTGCCAGAAAATTGCTGTAGGCCATGACTAATTGCTGTATGGATGTATTGTCATGACGTTGTTTAAATAGACTGCCCTTTTCATCAATAATAAAGAGCTGTATCGTTTGGTTTTGTTGTAAATAAAATACTTGTATGCTGTGTGTTTTGAAAAATGTAAAGAGTAAGGGCAGGGGAGTCTTGTCTAGTGTCGCGCCATGAAAGAAAACAGGGCTAGGAATGACCTGTGGTTTTGCCAGTTCTAAAAATAGAGCTTCTAAGCTAAGCGTTTTCCAATAATGTAGTCCGGTGTCTTTATGTTGAAAGAGATAAAAGTCTGCACCTCCGGCAACAATTAAACGTGCTGAGTTGGGGGATGTTTGCGGCTCTAATAAAGCATTAAGTTGTTTAAATAAAGCGGTGATGCCGAGTGCAATGCTGTTGCCTCGTATGGGAGTGTAGCACTCAATTTTGATCGGCAGTGGTGGATGTGCTCTACAACTGGCAATTAAGCAATCAAATAAGCCGGTCAAGCCTTGAAAGCGACTGGTTGTCAGTTCGCCCCAGCTACTAATGGAGACTAAATCAATTGTGTGGACAAAATTTTTGCGTTGTGAACCATAACTTAAAATATCTGAGCGGCCACTTATGACCAAAGTCCCATCTTTTCGATTTGTTTGTGCAGAGTGACCGAGATTGACAAATAATAAGTTGGCTACAGTTCGGTTGGCTTTTTTATAAGCATTGAGTGTGCTTAGACTCCCTAAGTCATGTTGGTGTAAAAATGTTTGCAGTGCTTTTAGCGTGTTATTGATATCAGAATGGCCGAAGTGTTGTTGCTGGGCTTGGATATGCAGTTTGAGTTTGGGTTGGTATAAACCGTTAATAACCAGCCAAGAGAGCATTTCGACTAAGCTGTGTGCTCCTTGTTTAAAGGGTTTGGCCTTTTTGGGATTATTGGCAGCAACTTCACCGGGGAGTAATTGCCAGCTTGAGTGACCCATATTATTTTGCACTTCAATTAAGCTTAATTCATCTGCTTTGTTGTGAATATTGGCGCGTGTCGTGATAATCTCAATTTTGCCCGGTTTTTTTTGCAGGAAAGATTTTAATTTGCGGCCGATGAGTTGTAGGTCTTTATTTTTGAGGCGGTAGGCATTCGCATTGGAGAATTGGCTGATGCGTTGGTAGCATAGTTTAAGCTGGCGAATGATAATATCATTTTCTGTGCTGGCTTTTGCAATATCCCATGATCGGTATTGAGCAAAATGAGCTGTTAAGTTTTTCGGCCATTGATACTGCCTTTCCATTTGCGCGATAACGGTGTTACGCACTTGGGTCTTGGTAGTCGAGGGTGCGTTTTCCATATCTCCCATAACCTTGTAGTAAAAGCATTGCCGCACAAAATTAAGCCGCTCAGGGTCATTTTCCTGTCTTAAATATTGTTCGGTTTTATGATAAATCAATACGTAAGGGTCTAAGGCTTCCATATCAAGATCGCCTTGATAAATATTATTTTTGAGTGTTAAGCATAGCCATTTAGGGCTTGGGTATTCTTGGGCATAGCACTCCATTAACAGAAGTTTTAACAGTGACTTATAAGGGGAGTTGAGAGATTTATATAAATGCCATAGTGTGGCGCTGACAAATTCTGTTGCCGGAATTTGCTCTAGGCTACCAAAATCGATAAATTCCTGTTCGGTGATAAATCGCTTCGCTTTTAAATGTTGTACATATTGGGTGTAGTTATGCTCTTCTTGTGGCGGCACGACCCACCAAGCGGGCGGGCGGCCGGCAATATAAATCGCCGTACGGTAGAATTCTTCCAGTAATAAATAGTGTTGTGTTTGGCCACTGCTATCCGATGATAAAGGGGATTTTTCTCCCTGCATAAACGCCTGGCTATCCATCAGGAAAAAATGGACTTCTAAATCGAATGATGCGGCCCATTTTTCAATGGCACTGGCTTTTGCTTGCAATTCGTTTATTTCTACTTTGAGTAAAGTATGCGAATGACAGAGCCAAATATCAATATCGCTGTGCTTGGAGAAGGCGATACTACTGACGCTACCCATCAAAAAAATGCTTTCAATGGGATAGGTTCTGAGTGCGCGGCGTTTATAATTAAAATGCTTAGAAAATGACTTGGCGTGTAAAATGGATTGGCGGTTAGGCGTGTAATCAGGAATGCCGGCAACGGTTGCTAAAGAAACAAAACCTGGCAATAAAGGGTGGTTTTGATGGAATAGTAGAGGTAATAATTCTAAGAAAATGCCTTGTCTAGGCTGTAAAAAAGACTGAATGCGTTGTAAACGCGTTTGGCTGAGGTGAATAAAACGTTGTACGACTTTCTGGATGTCTTTTTTGCTAATATCCTCGCCAGGAGAGCCAAGGTGAATGGGGGAAAGTGTCTGCATGCGTTGTATTAAATATAGTTGCCGTTTATTTTATGGCATATTTTACGTCGTTTTGGTCGTTATAAAATAGATTGAGTTTGGATAAGTGCTATTTTCTGTTTGCACAGCTGTCATTAGAGCAGGATAAACTTGTATGCGTTAGCCATGACGCACTAATTGTATAAAATCATCACTATGATGAGTATGAAAACATTGCAGTTGTGATAAGCAGGCATGCTCTATTTTAAGCCTAAAGCTGTGTTGTGTATTCATGCCCAAAACGTGGGCTAAAATAATGCGTATCACACCTGCGTGCGTAATTAATAAAATATGCTTGTTTTTATGTTGTGTGAGTAAGGCTTGCCAAGCCGTTAGAACGCGGTATTGGAAATCAATAAAGCGTTCACCGTTAGGCGGTGTAAATTGGTTTGGGTCAGCATAGAATTTTTCCAGTAAATCAGCTTCAATTTGTGCGGCTGTTTTGCCTTCCCAATCACCAAAATCAATTTCTTGTAACGCCGGAAGCTTAATGCAAGGCAGTTGCCATTTTTTTGCCAAAGATTTGGCAAAGGCATGACAACGGATTAAAGGTGAGCAAACAATTATATCCCATTGTATGGGGGCTTCGGTTTTTAGGCGCATTTGTTCCCAGCCTAGATTGCTGAGAGCATCATCAGTGATACCGCGATAGCACTGCCCTCCTTGGACATCGCCATGCCGTAATAAATCGATATAAGTTATTGGAGTGTGCATTTAGGATTCGTGGCTGGGATGGTATAGACATTCCAGCCGTGTTAGGTGATAAGGCTTTAAGACAGAGAATTGCGGGCGGTTTGAATGGCGGTGCGCACGGTATCAGGTGCTGTGCCACCAATATGTTTGCGAGCGGCAACAGAGCCTTCTAAGGATAATATATCGAAAACATCCGCTTGAATCTTATCGGAAAATGCTTGTAATTCAGCTAAAGAGAGTTCGGACAAATCGCGATTGCTCTCTAAGCCTAGGCGTACCGCTAAACCAACGACTTCATGTGCATCACGAAAAGCCATGCCTTGTCGTACTAGATAGTCGGCTAGGTCGGTTGCCGTTGCAAAGCCTTTTTTAGCCGCATTGAACATATTGTCACGTTTGGCTTCGATATGCGGC
>JALSIU010000024.1 GCA_026989715.1 Methylomonas sp. | reverse complement strand
CGGTCATACTATAGGTCATTAGCTTTTTCCTGAGAAGAAGTGTTGTAATAAGGTTTCGGCATCGGCCATGCCTTTTTCTAAATTTTTAAGGATGTCCGACATAGTAATTTCATCTGCGCCTTTGCCGGCTGCCCAATTGGCAATGACGGCGCAACAGGCATAAGGTATTTCCAGTTCTTTTGCCAAGGCTGCTTCCGGCATGCCTGTCATTCCCACTAAGTCACAGCCATCGCGTTGCATGCGTATAATTTCTGCTGCAGTTTCCAGTCTTGGGCCTTGGGTGCAGCCATAAACACCGCCCGTTTGAATATCAAGGTCGGTTGCACTTTGTATAAGACGTTGGCGCAGTGCTTCATCATAGGGATGGGTGAAATCAATATGTTGGACGGCTTGGCCTGCTTCGGCAAAAAAGGTGTGCTCGCGCCCATAGCTATAATCAATGATTTGTTTGGGAATGGCAATGCGTGCCGGGGACATTGCCGACGTGATACCCCCGACGGCGGCAACCGCAATGATTTGTTCAGCACCCATTTGTTTGAGAGCCCAAATATTGGCGCGGTAATTGATGTTATGGGGTGCGATACTGTGCGGGTTACCATGGCGTGCGATAAAAATAACTTTTTGCCCATAAATTTCACCCAGTGTACAAGCAGACGAGGGCATGCCATAAGGCGTTTTTATCTGTTGTTGCTCAATCAATTTGAGTGATGCGAGCTGCGTCAGCCCTGATCCGCCAATAATTGCTGTGATTTTCATGTTTTTTGTTTATTTGTAGCACAGGCGTAAATACCGGCAGCATTACGTAAATAGCCTTTGTAGTCCATACCGTAGCCATATAGATAACGATTGATGACCGATAAACCAACAAAATCGGCACTTATTGGCTTGGCTTTATCGAGTTGTTTATCGACTAAAACAGCACTATAAATCGCACTGGCACCTTGTGCCTGACAATATTGATAGATGGCTTGTAGTGTCAGTCCTTCATCTAGTATGTCATCAATAATCAGAATTGTACGGTCTTGTAGTGAACTGGCTGGTTTTTGTAGCCAGTTAATTTGGCTGCCGCTGGTTTGTTGACCATAGCGAGTAACATTGATGGCATCGAGGGTTAAGGGGAAATTAAATTTGGTCATTAATTTACCGGCGGTCACTACGCCGCCATTCATGACACATAAAATTAAGGGGTTTTTATGTGCTAGCGTACGGTTAATATGTACCGCCATTTTATCAATCGCAGCCTCGACATCAGCTTCTGTATGTAATAATTGCGCATTTTGTTGTACTTGTTCAATTTCAGCTAGCATAGGATTCGGCCAGTTCGGATACTTTTTGACGGACGGCCTGCCATTTTAAGCTATTTTGCAGTGTTTGTTGAGTTACATTAGACTGCGCTAACATAGCTGATAGGCGTTGTTCGCGGCGTTTATTATTTTCGATAGGCGTTGTTTCTAGTACTTGTTCGGCGGCAGGTTCATTATTACAGACCAATAGCATGTCGCAACCGGCTTCACGGGCAAGTTTGGCACGTAAGTCAAAATCACCGATGGCGGCGGCTCCTTGCATGCTTAAATCATCACTGAATATAGCTCCCTGAAAACCGAGTTGTTGGCGTAATATTTCATTTATCCAAATGCTGGAAAATCCTGCGGGTAATTCATCAATTGCCGGATAAACGACATGGGCAGGCATAATACCTTCTAAGCCCTCTTGGATTAAGTGCTTAAATGGTAACAAGTCGTGTGCGGCGATATGTTGGTAACTGCGTTCATCAACCGGTAAGGTTAAGTGTGAGTCTAATGCAACGGTACCATGTCCCGGAAAATGCTTGCCGATGGCGGCCATTCCGGCACGGCGCATGCCGACACGGAAATCACTGCTAAGTTGGCAGGCTTGTTCCGGGTCTTGAGAGAATGAACGGTTGCCGATAATGCTACTGATACCGCAGTCAATATCTAAAACGGGTGCAAAGCTAAAATCGATACCTAAAACCAGCAGTTCCATTGCCATTAGCCAGCCGGCATCTTGTGTTAATTCGGGTTGTTGTGCATAGGCCGCGGCAGGCGGCAAACGGGTAAAACCGGTTTGAAAACGCTGTACACGCCCACCTTCTTGGTCAACTGCAATCAAGATGGCACCTTGTCTTGCTGCTCTGATTTGTTGGCTGAGTGCAGTAATTTGTGCGGGAGCTTCATAGTTGCGCGCAAAGAGAATAACGCCTCCTGTATTAGGGTGTGTTATTTTTTCTTTATCGTATTGGCTGAGGGTCGTACCCGCAATATCGATCATAATAGAACCGATAGGGAGTTGCTTTTTCATGGTGACTATTTATTAGAATCGGAGTAGGCATTATGATAGCAGTTTTTCTATGGTAAATGGCATCCGATTGCATAGTTATAACGGTTATTTAGCACCCATTCAGGCGGAAAGAAAAGTTGCATAAAAAACCGATTTTTTTGTACTAAATTACTTGACCACATCATAAAAAAGATTACGCCGGCATAGAAAAATAATATACTGGATAGTAGCTTAATGAGCGATATAGCCTGCCATACCGTTGTCTCGCACTCACCCCACTTCGCAGAGGTCAATATGTTTTCTTTAGCAAATATCCCCGCAAAATTACAGGCAACGACTCGCTTGCATATTCAAAATTTTACCGAAGCATTGCAGCGGTTGGATTTAGAATTTCCACATAATGAGAGCGTCGATTCGGTTTTGGCGCAGGTGTTTTGTTGCAGTGAATTTGTTGCGCAAACCTGTGCGCGTCAACCTCACTATTTATTGGAATTAATACACTCAACACATTTATGTCGTGCCGATGTGCGTCATCAGTATCCTGCTGAGTTAAGCCAAATAGCGATTGCAAATGAGGCCGAACTGATGCAAGTATTACGTCAGTTTCGCAATAAACAGATGTTGCGTATCGCTTGGCGCGACTTGGCGCAATGGTCTGATTTAGATGAAACATTGGCCGATTTAACGGCCTTGGCCGAATGCTGTATTCAATTTGCGTTAAATTATTTATATCAACAAGCTTGCCGGCGGCGTGGTACGCCAGTGTTATCTGATGGCACACCACAGGAGTTAGTCGTACTCGGTATGGGTAAATTAGGTGCGTGGGAGCTTAATTATTCTTCTGATATTGATTTGATTTTTGCCTACCAAGAAGAGGGCTGTTTAGCGGATCGTAAAGCGACCAGCTATGGCGAATTTTTTAGCCGTATTTGTCGGCAACTGGTTAAAGTGCTTGATGCTATCACGGCGGATGGGTTTGTTTTCCGCACAGATATACGCTTGCGCCCTTTTGGTGATAGCGGCCCTGTGGTGATGACATTTGATGGTTTGGAAAATTACTATCAAACCCAAGCGCGTGAATGGGAACGCTACGCAATGGTAAAAGTGCGCCCTGTTGCCGGGAGTCAACGTGGGGGTGAGCAATTTATGGATTTAATTAGGCCTTTCGTTTATCGGCGTTATTTAGATTATGGTGCATTTGAAGAATTGCGCCATTTAAAATTGCAAATTACACAAGAGCTACAACGCAAAGACAGGCTGGATAATGTTAAGTTAGGGTTGGGCGGTATTCGTGAGATTGAATTTATTGGTCAGGCGTTTCAGCTTATTCGTGGTGGCCAAGATGTCGCGCTACAAGAGCGGCGTATTCAAGTAATTCTTGCTTTACTGGGTGAGCGAGGCTCGCTATCTCTTGCAGATAGCGAGCAATTGCAAGCATCGTATCGTTTTTTACGACGTGTAGAAAACCATATTCAAGAGTTTCAAGATAAACAGGCGCATGACCTTCCTAAAACTGCACATGAACAACATATCTTAGCCTTTTCCTTGGGCTATTCTGATTGGGAGAGCTTTAAGCATGATTTTACCCAAGTGCGTCAGCGTGTGCATGCCGTCTTTATTGAGGTCTTTTCTATTGAGCAGGAGGGGGCAGATGTGCAAAAAAATACCGATATTTGGACAGGGCATGCAGATGAGGAACTGTGTTTAAATAAGTTAATGCAATTGGGCTACCAAGATGCTGAGAAGGTACTGGCTTTGCTACAGCAATTGAAAGCCTCATCTGCGGTTAAGCGTTTAACTACAAAAGGGGCTCTGACGTTTGATAAATTAGTGCCTAAAATTCTAAGTGTCGCGGTGCATGAAAAAAATGCATATATCACTTTACAACGCTTATGCACTTTATTTGAGGCTTTGGCTGGGCGTAATGTTTATTTGTCCTTACTGGTCGAAAATGAGCAAGCCTTACAGCAATTGGTGACGCTAACGGCGGCGAGTGCTTGGATTAGTGAATATTTGGCTAAATACCCGGCATTATTTGATGAATTACTGGATACGCGTTCATTATACGAGCCTTTAGAAAAATCGGTTTTACGGCAGCAATTAGCAGAGCAGCTACGCGATATTGATGGTAATGATTTGGAGCAACTGATGTATGCGTTGCGTAAGTTTAAACAAATCAATGTATTGCGGGTGGCGGCGGCGGATATTATGGGGGCTGCGCCATTGATGGTTGTTAGTGATTATTTGAGTTATATTGCAGAAGTCATTTTAGAGCAGGCACTTAACATCGCATGGCATATTCTGACTGCAAAACATGGTTTGCCTCCTAATGCCGGCGCAGAGAAAATGTATTTCGGCATTGTGGGTTTTGGTAAATTGGGCGGGATTGAATTAAGTTATAGCTCTGATTTGGATTTGGTTTTTATTTATGATTATCCCGATAATTATGCGATGACGGAGGGGGGTAAACCCATTAGCAGTGCCCAGTTTTATGGCACGCTCGGGCAACGTGTGCGTAGTTTATTGAATACGCAGTTATTATCAGGGATGGCCTATGAAATTGATATGCGTCTGCGTCCTAGTGGTGATTCCGGTTTGTTGGTGACACCGCTTGGCAGTTATGAGCGTTATTTAAAGGAAGAAGCCTGGACCTGGGAGCATCAAGCATTGGTACGCGCTCGCTTTATTACAGGCGACCCTGCCATAGGTATAAAATACGAAGCCATTCGGCATCATATTTTGAGTTTAGCGAGGGATGTTGCCACGTTAAAGCAGGACGTTCGCGATATGCGTGAAAAAATGCGTACAACTTTGGATAATAGCGATTTGCAGCACTTTAATTTAAAACACGGTATTGGCGGCATTACCGATATTGAATTTATGGTGCAATATTGTATTTTGGCTTGGGCGGCGACTTATCCAAGCTTAACAAAAGTGACTGATAATATGCGTTTATTAGATGCACTAGCGACACAAAACTTACTTAATGCTGACCAGGCTAAGACCTTAAAGCAAGCCTATTGCCGATTTCGTGATCGAGCGCATAAAGAGGCCTTGCAGGGAAATAAAGCGATTATTGCGCAAGATGAATTATTGGAACAACGGCAACAGGTTGCGGCTATTTGGCAATTGCTTATGCTGTCATAAGGATGAGTAAAACGCCATCGCTTTATGATGAGATGACGTTTGTAAGTATTAGCGCAGAGGTTTTCTCGTTGTGCGTGCTTCAAAAACGACAATGGTTTTACCGGGCACTAAATAAAAAAGTTCTGCCATCGGCACTTGCTCTTCCGGAATAATGGCATCGCTAGGTGCGGGAGCGGCGGTATTGATGGCGAGAGACCATTTTCTATCTGGTATGCTGGGGAGCTGCATTTTTAGTTCGGCATCGGACATATTGAGAATGACATGTAAATCGGCTTCCTGCGCCTCAATGCCGGCTAAGGTAAAGGCGAGTACTTGTGCTTCAGGGTCTTGCCATTGCGGTGTATTTAGCTCTACGCCGTGCCAGCGTATATCGGGCATGGCTCGGTCGGCTAGTTTTTCTCCGGTTAAAAAACGGCGGCGCATCAAGGATTTATGGCGTTTGCGTAATGCAATCATTTGTCGTACAAAAGATAGCATCTCGGCATTTTTTTGCACTAAACTCCAATCAAACCAAGTTAGCTCATTGTTTTGGCAGTAGCCATTGTTATTGCCGTGTTGCGTATTCAAAACCTCATCACCCGCTAATAGCATCGGTACACCTTGGCTTAAGAGCAGTAATGCGATGCCATTTTTAGCTTGTTTTTTGCGGCACGTGATGATGTCTAAGTTATCGGTTGCGCCTTCAGTCCCGTAGTTGTGGCTAAAATTATGATTACAGCCATCTCGATTGTCTTCGCCATTGGCTAAATTATGTTTATCGTTATAACTGACTAAATCATTGAGGGTAAAACCATCGTGGCAGGTAATGAAATTAATACTGTTAATAGGTAAGCGGTCTTGGTGTTTATAAAGGTC
>JALSIU010000023.1 GCA_026989715.1 Methylomonas sp. | reverse complement strand
ACTAAAAAGAGCTTGATAGCGGTTAATGATTTGTAATAATAAAAAATCAGTAACCTCAGCAACCCCACCCGCTCCCGGCGTTCCCAGTCGTTTTGCTAAGGCATCACCGCGATGGTGAATAATGCCGGCCACTTCTTTTATGTAGGCTGTTAAAGGTGTCGCAGCATGACAATGCAAAACACTCGGAATAAATTGCGTATCTAAGACAACTTGCTTATCTGTTTTTAATTCCGCAACTTTTGCAATCGCCAAGGTCACAAAAGCATCCTGATTTTTACTTGCTAAATGTAGCCGCGTCCATAAAGCTCCACTTTGTATAACCGTCTTATTTTGTTCTGTTTGTGAATGAATATCGTTAAGCTCTATTTCCTGAATGCAATACCGGCTCAATTCATCGGTATCATGATCATCCCAAGCAATTTCTTTACCTGTATTACGCTGTACCGGCAAAGCCAAAAAAATAATCTCGTCTTTCGTATCAGTTGCAATATCCAGAGGGGTAGGAAGAGGATGTTGCTCCGGAATATTAAAAGGCGTTCCATCAGGAAAAATCCCCTGACAACTCATGAGTGCGAACTTCCCCAGTGCTAATAATGACCGGTCAATTTCTATCTGTGTAATGCCCCAAGAATAACTTTGTAAGCCGGCACAACGCGATTCCACCCAGTTTTGTGCATGACGGTCTTGCTGTTGAAAATGCAAAGGCTGTAAAAACATACCTTCGGTCCATATAACTTTGTTATTCCATGACATATGATTACCTAAACATGCATAAGAAACGAAGACTTAACACGGCTCATCCGATATGATCGACTACTTCTTCCAGACACTAATGCCTAGTCTATCAACAAAAATAAATAATTGTGTCATTTTATCACTCGGCACGATCACCGCATCTCGCCAAACTGCTTGATTAAGATCTCGGTAAGCAGCAACGACGGCAACAAATTTCGTTCCGGCGGCTAAGTTTTCTTTCAGTGTACGCCGCTCTCCGGGTTTAAGGTGATACTGTTCAGAGTGAAGCAATTCAGCCCCTAAAATCGACTCATAATTATCAAAAAGCTCAGAAAAATCAGACTCGGTATATTTACCAAGACTTTGTAACTCATAAAGGCGTACAACAATGGGAGAAGGACGGTTATTAATATCGGGGTTGACCCTTGCTGACACAGAAATTTTACTTGTAATCGCTAGTGGCTCAGTCCCTATCTTTTTTTCTACCGAAGAACTACAGCCTAGCACCAATAATGTCAGTAAAATTAAACTTCTTTTAATATGCGTCATCATCACTCCAATGCTTCCTTTTAGGTTAGTTACGTATTTCTTTTAGATTCTTTTAATTTAATAATTTGCTCTTCGTATGATTCAGCAAAAGCTTGGCCAAACAAATGATAAAAGTTATCGGTCGCTTCACTTTCAATATCGTCATATAGCCTTGCAAATAAACGCCATAATTTTGCTTGCTTATGGATAGGTATGCTAGCTGCGATAGGATTTTGTTGTTGCAAACGATGCTCTAGCTTTTCAGGGTCAAAGCGTTTTAAAACTTCCAATAGTGCCGTTTGCATCCCCGCAATCACTGAAAATTGATGGGCACGAATATCATCAAAGACTTCGTCAATGGCTTCTTCAGCCGGCAGATAGCCTTTATCTTGCGGTACCAACATCTTCCGAATCGCCTCTTCTGCCCCCACCGAAAATTTAACCGGATTATTTTGTACTGCCCGAATCATGGTCACATCTAAGTGCATTTCATTTTTTATTTTCGCCCGACCACTCAACACATCCATCGTACCCTGTACTGAAGCCCGTAAAATAGTGCCGATAATAAAAAATTTTTCAGGGGTCAGTGCATCATCAATACCGGCATTTTCCAAGCCTGCACCGCGTAAAAAATGCTCTATTAAAACTTGCGCATCAACTGATTCGGCTGATGATTTAGCTTGCAGCGTTGGGGAGGGAGCAGGCTGTTTCTGTGGCAAATCAAAATGCGAAGAAATGCTTGTCTGTTCAGGCTCTATGACAGGTAAATCAACGAGGACAGGCTCTTGCTCGATAAGTGGCTCAAGTACGGTAGCTTCAGGATTAGCAAGTTGCGTGGTATCAATGCCATCACTAGGTGATTCGTTAGAGAAAAAATCATCAGGAAAAGGGTCTTCTGCTAATTCGTCAGGCTGGCTCAGTAAATCGTCATGAGATACTTGCGTACCGGTTTTGCGATTGGTATCAGCCTCTGCAAGCCCCTCTAAATCTGCAAAAAAATCGTCGGTAAATAATTCTTTCGCCTTAGCTGATGCGCTATTATCGTGACTTTTAAACCAATCATCCGCAAAAATATCATCTGCTGCCCCAGTTTCTATGGCATCGTTACCTGCATTAATTGGCGTTACCTCAGGCAAATCAAATAAGTCTACCTTTGGCTCAGTCAGTGGTGAGTCCGTTATATCAGATGTATCCGGCACACCGGCAACGGGATTTAAATCAGCAAAGGGATCATTAGATAAAGCATCCGTATCGCTTACAAAAGTGCCTTGCAAAATATCGGCAGGGGCATCCAGTAAACTTACCGTAATCGTGTATTGGCCAATATGCAACCTATCACCATCATGCAATGGCACACTATTGCCATTACCCAACGCTTGCTGCGCATCATTGATCAGCACACCATTAGTACTAGCATCTGTCACAAAATAATTTGATTCTCGGAAATCGATAAAGGCATGATGCCCGGAAATATATCTTTGCGGATCATCCAATACCAAAGTATTACCTGCATTACGCCCAATAGTAGCCGCCTCTTGATGAAGAGTGATGCTTTTCATAACCTCTCCTTCCTGCGAAACAACGCTCAACACTAACTTCATACGCTTACTTTTCTCATCCTAAATTTCACTTAAAAGTGAATATTGACAAAGATTCTACTCCCCCAACAATAAGGGCACTATTGAATGAACGCCTCAACCCTCAACCTCTCTCGATTCAATATAACGTATCCATTCCCTCAAAATCAAGCTTAAACACAAGCCCTTAAAAAGACTGAATAACCTCAATACAATCACGACAATCACTAAAAAACAAATATATTAGAATTTTATCCTTATATATATTAGAGTAGTTACTATATACGAGTTATCAACTACAATTTAAATCATCCACTCCACTGCACTCATAAAAACAACACCTAAACTCTCGTTATCCATTCGCACAAAGAGAGTATAAATATTTGTTTTTTAAACTATTAGTGCAGATAAAACTTACGAGGTACTATGAAAAGTTCCGGCTCTTGGCAAAAAATAAAGTCTGACTTTTCTCAGCTTTTACATTCCTTCAAGGAAGGCACGTCGACCGCTGACAGCATTATTAAACAGTTAAATCAATTGCTGGCAGACAATGCGCCTGATGCAACAGCGCAACAAGAACTGCAAAAGCTCATTCTGGCAACACAATTATCACAAGAATTAAGTAATTTATTACTGAGTAAAATTGGCGAGAAAAAAACACAAGTCATGGGTCACAATACGCCTTCTGTTGCGCAACAAGCAAAGGCACAAGATAAAAAAGACAGCAATACCGCACCTGCCACACATTCTTCATCTTTACTCAGTAAGCTGTCAAAAAATGACAAGACGACAGCACCACGCAGTATCAGGCCTGGCCTTATTATTCGCGACACCTATCGTTTAGAAGCTAAAATCGGCAAAGGTGGCATGGGAGAAGTATGGAAAGCAGTCGACCTGATTCAAGCTGAGGGCGAGGCCGATGATAAATTTGTCGCAATAAAACTCATCAATCAAGAAATTAAAGACCACCCCGACGCCCTAAAAGCACTGGTTAGAGAATTTTCTCGCTATAAAAAGCTTATTCATAGCAATATCGTCAAGGCCTATGAACTCAACCGTGACCATAACGATATTTTTATTGCCATGGAATATTTGGAAGGGGCAGAATTAAAAGAATTTATCAAGCAACACCCGCAAGGCATCCCGCTCAAACAAGCACAGCCCATTATTAAAAGCATGTGCGATGCCTTGGAGTACGCACATAGTGAAGGCATCATCCACCTTGATTTCAAGCCGGGCAATATTTTTTACAACCCCAAAACTCAAGTTTGCAAAGTTATCGACTTTGGCATTGCACGCTTATCTGACCCTGAAGAGCGTGACAAAACACACTTTGACCCTGGTAGCCTAGGAGCCATCACCACGGCTTATGCAAGCTGCGGCATGCATGCAGAAGAAGCCCCCTGCCCTGAAGATGATATTTACAGCCTGGCCTGTGTCATTTATGAGTTATTATCCGGCCGCCACCCCTTTAATAAAACCGATGCAATCATTGCCGAGCGCAAAAAAATGCAACCCTCCCAAATACCAGGGTTAAGTAAAGATGAAATGCAAGCGATTTTACGCGGACTTCGTTTTCGGACAACAGACAGAACCTCGAGTGCTAAACAACTGTATACCGAACTGTTTTCCGCAAGACAACTTGCCAAACAAAAACGCAACAAACTCTACATTATTGCTCCGATACTCTTAGTGGCACTCACCGCTATTCCTTTGGCACTTTATACAAGCTATGATGACTGGAAGCTTGAACAAATCAGTACCCGTATTACGCAACTCAGCCCCGATGGCACAAAAGATTTCTTGCAACTTTCCATTGCAGAACAAAAGCAACTACTGCAAGATAACCCAGCTCACGCCTTAGCACTCGTTGAATTCGCCGCCTCCAAACAAGATGTATTACAAGAGCTTAATAAATTTGATGGCGACATTCAACAAAGCCTATTAGCCAATAGAAAAGTAAAGGCATTTCTCTTAACGCATTACCGCAACAAAATTGGCCAAGCCATCAGTAGTGATAATTTTCAACTCGCCCAACAACTGACTGAACAAATACTCAAAAGGTACCCTGACTCATCGCAGCTCAATAAAATATATGCCAATATTGATGCCCGCAAACAGGCGCGATTAGCTAACTTAGAACAAACCTACCAACAATGCTTAGCCGATACATCGCAAAATTTAATCGCTATTTTTCCATGCCTGCAACAAACCCAAGCACTGATTAAACAAATCAATAATACAGTCACACCAGAGCTGGTTCCCGAACTTAGCGAACGCTATCGCCAAGAAATAAGTGATGCCATTGCCGTCAAAGAAACCGCTTTAGCAACCGAGCTCATTGCCAACTGGCAAACCTTAGAAAGTACCGAAATACCGGAGCGCGTACAACTAGAACAACAAATCGCTCATATAACTAAAGTGGAAGAGCTAATAACGCAAATCAACACAGCACATGCCGACCAGTTGCATCAACTCATCACATTATTAGCCGCCCAAGGACCCGCTATTCTGCATGATGTACTGGCAAACACAGCGGCCAAACAGCACTTAATCTCTTTGTATCAAGAATTTGTCGCTAAAGATAAAACCACTCATCATTTTTCCAGTACAGACGAATTAATAGTAACGGGCTTAACGCTATTTCCCAAAAACTCAAAAGCACATAAAACACTGAGCCAGTTAGGCAAGCAGAATAAACAAAATAAAGCGCGCTATTTGGCTAATCAAAAACAACAATACCTCACACAACTCGCACAAAAACGCCCTGATGTCAGCCTGATACAAAGCATACAAAAACGGATTGCCGACATTGCGCCTGATAACCCGCTGGCACAACTACCCAAATTATCCGCAAACTATGCCAAAAAAATTGAGACTGCCATCATGGAGGAGCAGCTTGATTTGGCACAACAACTGCTTACAGACTGGCAAGCACTCAAACCAAGCGCGCCCCAAACAGAACCATTTATACAGTTATCCACAAAGCAACAGCAACAACAAGCGGCTTTACAACACCTACAAAAAGCAAGCGCACAGTTACAAGCAGCCATGGAAACAAACAAGCTAGCAGCAGTCAATATGCAACTTACAGAGCTAGCCGCACAATTTCCTGAAGCCGACCAACAAGATAAAATCCTGCGGCCTAATAAAGAACGCCTCTTTAGCTTTTACCAGCAACACATCAAAAGTGCTCTACAACATCATCATTTTGCACAAGCACAGCAAGCACAACAACAAATACAGACGCTATTTCCTAAAGATAAACAAATAGCAGGCCTTAAAGACGCTATCAGCCAAGCCCAAACTTTATATCTCCAGCAATTACTACAACAATCTCGCGCAGCCCTTAATACCGAGCCTTTAGAAGGCAGTGCTATTTTTGCACCCTTAATAGCCATTCAAGCAATAGATAAACACTATTTTGATACGCAACAGGCCGTATTTTTAGAAATAAAACAAAAAATCATG
>JALSIU010000022.1 GCA_026989715.1 Methylomonas sp. | reverse complement strand
ACGCAGATCAAGTGGCTACCGTGTCCGCAGATGGTGCTTATGATACAGCCCAGTGTCATCAGGCTATTCGGAATAAAGGAGCGAGAGCATTGATCCCGCCACGGGAAGGGGCTGTTGAATGGGTCGGATGACGAGAAAGGCGAACCTTACCCAAGAACAGCTATTGTTCGGCATTGTGCTGAAATGGGTAAAAAAGCATGGAAACAGGAAAGTGGGTATCATCAGCGGAGTTTGGCGGAAACCGCCATGTTTCGTATCAAAGGGATTTTTAGTGACAAACTGAAAAACAGAACTTTTTCAGCTCAACAGGTGGAAGCATATCTCCGTATTGGAGCCTTGAATAAAATGACCGGCCTTGGTATGCCTGAAAGTTACCTAGTCCCATGAAATATCAAATGGGACTAGGGTAAATCACGCCGCTAATTCTTTTATGCAACAAAGCCGAATTATTAGGGCAATAATGAGCTTACTTTATAAGATATTGATTTTTATTATTGTTTTAATGCGATTGCCCTGGCCGGACTATACACTAAAAAAAATTAAACAAAAATATACCTTATTCGCTAACTAAGTGAGTCTTAACATTCTCTATGAAAATTTTATTAATAACGCCGCCGATGACGCAACTGAATACGCCTTATCCTGCGACGGCGTATTTAACCGGTTTTTTGCAACAGCATGATTATGCTGTTGCGCAACGTGATTTGGCGATAGAGCTTTTGTTGCGCATTTTATCCAGAACAGGCTTGGCGCAGTTGTATGACCAGGTTGAAGATAATTTTGCAGACCTTGATGATGAGGCATTGCCTGATAGCATCTATCATTTTTTAGCGAATTATGGTGAATATTATCAGTGTATTGATGCGGTGATTCGTTTTTTGCAGGGCCAAGATCCTAGTTTGGCATTACGCATTGCATCACGGCGTTTTTTGCCGGAAGGGCCGCAGTTTGATGCGCTTGAACAAATGGAGACTATGCATAATGGTGTGTTAGAGCATGCCTTTGGTGATTTGGGGGTACAGGATAAAGCCAAGTATTTGGCAACTTTGTTTATTAATGATTTGGCGCAGGTCATCAAAGACGGGGTTGATGCTTATTTTAATGTATCTCGTTATGCAGATCGTCTTGCGGCCTCTAATCCCCATTTTGATGATTTATATGCGGCTTTACATCCGGCAGAGCCTAGTTATATCGAGAGGATTATTGCCAATCTGGTACAGCAATATATCAGGGAAGAGATGCCTGATGTGGTGGGCATTAGTGTGCCTTTTCCGGGAAATATGTTGGGGGCATTGCAAGCGGCTAAATATTGTAAGCAGTATGCACCTGATATAAAAGTTGTCTTAGGTGGGGGCTTTATCAATACTGAGTTGCGAGCTTTGCAAGAGCCGCGTGTTTTTGAATATGTGGATTATATTTGCTTGGATGATGGGGAACGCCCGTTACTTACTTTATTGCAATATTTGCAGGGGCAGACGCAATCGCTGTTTAGAACTTATACGTTAGCATCCGGCAAAGTGGTATTTAAGACAACAGAGGCTTTGCATGATATACCGCAAAAAGTATTAGCGGCACCTTGTTATGCCGGCTTGCCTATGGATAAGTATTTGTCTTTGTGCGAAATGTTGAATCCTATGCATCGTATTTGGAGTGATGGGCGTTGGAATAAAATTACTATTGCGCATGGCTGTTATTGGGCAAAATGTAGTTTTTGTGATATTAGCTTGGATTATATCGGCCAATACGATGATGCGGGGATGGCGGTGACGGTTGCGCGTATTAAGGCGTTAATTGCAGAAACAGGACAAACCGGGTTTCATTTTGTGGATGAGGCAGCGCCGCCGAAAGCGTTATTTGCTTTGGCTCAGCAATTATTAGAGCAAGATATTGTGATTACATGGTGGGGGAATATTCGCTTTGAGAAAACCTTTACCGCAGAAAAGTGTCAATTATTGGCGGATTCGGGTTGCATTGCCATTAGTGGCGGCTTGGAAGTGGCTTCAGATAGGTTGCTGGCGTTGATGCAAAAAGGGGTGAGCGTTGCACAAGTGGCTAAAGTGACTAAATATTTTACGCAGGCGGGTGTTTTGGTACATGCTTATTTAATGTATGGTTTTCCGAGCCAAACCACGCAAGAGACGGTCGATGCCTTGGAATATGTACGGCAATTGATGTTGCATGATTGTATTCATTCGGCTTATTGGCACCGTTTTGCGGCAACGGTTCATAGTCCGGTCGGGTTGCATCCTGAGCATTATGGTATTGAATTGCTGGCTAATGAAGCGGGGTTGTTTGCGGAAAATGATATAGATTATATTGATTCGGTCAGTACCGATCATGATATGCTGGGGCAGGGCTTAACAAAAGCCTTGTATAATTATATGCACGGTATCGGCTTTGAGTATCCTGTTTCTTTTTGGTTTGAGGGGCATGTTCCTGAAACGCAAGTGTGCGAGGATTATATTGCTGAGAGTCTCCAACCCTAGGCTAATACGCGATATAACATTTCTTTGACAGTTTGGGGTTCAAAGGGTTTGTCGCAAATGGCGGAAACGCCGGATTGCTGTACGTTGTTTAGGCGCATTTCATTGTTTTCACTGGTGACCATCAATATGGGAACAAAGGTGTTTTGCATGTCATGACGGATAAAGTGAATTAGCTCTTGGCCATCCATGATGGGCATATTGTAGTCGGTGACAATTAAATCAAATTCATTTTGGCGAGCACTAAATATCTCTACGCCTTGTTTGCCGTCATTGGCGGTTGTAATGTCGATAATGCCCATATTATTTAAAACACGGGTAATATGTTTTCTCGCCATCAGGCTATCATCAACCACGAGAACTTTTAATAAGGCGACATCATAATATTCTAAATGAATGTCTTCAGGGCTGATAAAGTCGATACTCGATTTTAAGGCGCGTTCTAAGTCGGTATGATGAAAGGGTTTCGGTAAAATGGCGATAACGCCGGCCTGTCTAATTGGGTCTAATGCTTTAAAGTTGGTTTCGCTGGAAATCAGCATAAAAGGAATACTGTGGTGTGTGCTGGATTGTCTGATGGTACTCACCAACTCGGTGGCCGTCATATCAGGTAGGTACATGCTGCTGATGATTAAATCAGGGACATAAGCATGGATGCTTTGTAGGGCGGCCGCGCCGGAAGTGACGCCTTCAATGGAGCGGATGCCTTCTTGTTCTAAATGTTTGATAATCACTTTTAATTGAGTAGTAGAAGGCTCAACCAGTAAGATAGTGAGTTCAGAAATATTTAAAATGGGCATGGTCATTCAGTGTGTATGGCAAAATTGTCACTATACCTTGTGTGTGGCAGTCTGCCTATATTTAGAGCTGAGGGGATAGATAAAATGTGATGTCGTTCACTGTATATAGGCTGTACGTGTCTTTGGGTGTTGAGTAATAGGAGTTTTTTAAGGTATGAATAAACACAATATTTATATAACAGGGGCTGAGCAAGGCAGTGGCAAGTCTATTATTGTGCTGGCAATGATGGATATGTTGGTGGGGAATGCAGGCACAATCGGTTTTTTTCGGCCCATTATTCATGCGACGGAGGAAAAAGACCAACTGATTCAATTGATAAAACATCGTTACCAGATTGATTTAGATTATGAGGCTTTGTATGGCTGTCAATTGGAGCAAGCACAAATGCTCATTGAGCAAGGCCGTTATCAGGAGTTGCTTAAGCGTATTTTAAGCAAATATCGCTTGCTGGCAGAGCAGTGTGAGCAGGTATTGTGTGTTGGCTCTGATTATAGCGGGGAGGATTCTGTTTTTGAATTCGATTTTAATGCGGAGGTGGCTAATAATTTAGGCTGTTTAATGATGCCGGTGATACAGGGGCAAGGGCGTAATAATGTGCAAATTATTGATGCGGTTAATCGGCTTAAACATGCGCTATTAGAGTTTGATTGTGATTTATTGGCAGGTGTTATCAATGGAGTTGCGAGTGCTCAAGTAGCGGCCTTGCGCACGCGTTTTAGCCATCAGCCTAATAGTCATTTCCCGCTTTATGTGATTCCTGAAGAACCGTCATTATATAAGCCGAGTGTGGGTAATATTGCGCGGCAATTAGGGGCGGATATTTTATCGGATGAGCAACAGACTTTAAATCGCCAAGTTGGCCAGTATAAAATTGCGGCCATGCAAGTTCCTGATTTTCTAGAACATATTGCAGAAGGTGATTTGATTATTACGCCTGCTGATCGGGCTGATATTATTTTGGCTTGTTTTATGGCGTATTCATCGAGTCATTATCCGCAAATTGCAGGCTTGTTATTGACGGGGCAAGGTGCAACGAGCAAGCAAGTGCATACTTTATTGGATGGCTTGGATAATAAGCCCTTTGCTGTGTTATCGGTTGCACAAGATACGTTTAATACCGCTATGCAGGTGCAAGAAGTGCGAGCTAAGTTTTATTCGCAAGATGAGCGTAAAATAGCCACAGCTTTGGGTTTGGTGGAAAGTAATTTAGATTTTGATGAGTTGCGGCAACGCTTGATTGCCAAGCACTCGGATCGCGTGACCCCATTAATGTTTGAATACGAGCAAATGCAACGTGCTAAAGCGAATATACAGCATATTGTTTTGCCGGAAGGTGAGGAAGAGCGTATTTTACGTGCGGCGGAGATTCTGTTGTTAAGAAAAGTGGTACAGATTACGCTGTTGGGTAATGTGGGGGTTATTACGCAAAAAATAACCGGTTTAGGCTTGCATTTAGATGAGGTGAGCATTATTGACCCTTTGGAATCTGAATTGCGCGAAGTGTATGCCGAGGCTTATTTTAGTTTACGTGAAGAAAAAGGGGTAACCTATGATATGGCTTATGACATTATGGCCGATGTGAGTTATTTCGGTACGATGATGATTCATTTACACCATGCGGATGGCATGGTATCCGGTGCAGTACATACGACTCAGCATACGATTCGGCCTGCTTTTCAAATTATTAAAACCAAGCCTGATATTGCCATTGTCTCCAGTGTCTTTTTTATGTGCTTGGAAGATAGGGTACTGGTTTATGGGGATTGTGCGGTGAACCCAAATCCTAATGCTGCGCAGTTAGCGGATATTGCCATTAGTTCTGCCGAGACGGCGCGTCTATTTAATATCTCTCCGCGTGTGGCCATGCTGTCTTATTCAACCGGAGATTCCGGTAAGGGAGAGGCGGTTGATAAGGTGCGCCAAGCGGTGCAAATTGCGCAACAGGCGCATCCGGAGCTAAAGCTGGAAGGGCCGATGCAATATGATGCGGCAGTTGATAGCGAGGTGGCAAAAACTAAGCTACCTAATAGTGAAGTAGCGGGGCGTGCCAATGTTTTTATTTTTCCTGATTTAAATACCGGCAATAATACGTATAAAGCGGTACAGCGATCCTCGGGTGCGGTGGCAATCGGCCCTATTTTGCAAGGGCTTAATAAGCCGGTAAATGATTTAAGTCGAGGGTGTACCGTGACCGATATTGTGAATACGGTGGTGATGACTGCGATTCAGGCACAGGCAGAAGAGGTGTTGTCAACGTGAAAAAAATAATGAGGTGCAAAGATGTTTGAATTCTATTTAGATACCGCAGATGCTACAAAAGTGTTACAGCTTAATCAGTCGCTACCGATTTATGGCGTTACGACTAATCCTTCCATTTTAGCGCAAGCAGGTCTCGGCATCAGTACTGTTTTGCCTGCAATGGATAAAGCCTTAGGAGGTAGTGCGCGGATGCATGTGCAGGTGGTTACGCAGACGGCCGAGGCGATGTTGGTGGAGGCGCGACAATTGCAGGCTTTGCCTTATGATATTGTGGTAAAAGTGCCGGCTACGTCGGTGGGCTTGGCGGCGATTAAGCTGATGAAGGCTGAGGGGATAACGGTATTGGCCACGGCGATTTATACTGCGCAACAAGGTTTTTTGGCGGCTTTATGTGGTGCTGATTATTTGGCGCCGTATGTCAATCGTATTGAGGCGATGGGGAGTGATGGGGTGGGCGTTGTGGCGGATATTCAAACCTTATTGGTACGCCATCATTTTGCGGCCAAATTATTGCCTGCCAGTTTTAAAAATACTTTGCAAGTAATGGATGTATTGCAGTTAGGGGTAGCGGCCATTACCATTCCGGTTGATATTGCTGAGCAAATGATGGCACATCCTGCTGTACAGCCGGCCGTCGATCAGTTTACGCAAGATTGGCAAGCGGTTTTTGGTGACCGGTCGGTCGTGGAGAGTTAAGAATTGAGGATAAAATTTTAAAATAATTCAATGTCATCATCATTGATATTTTGTTCTGCCAGCTCTGTTGCCAGGCTGGCTTTAAAGCTTGCAAACAGTGTTTCTTGTTTAGCGACGACTGCGTTGAGAGTGTTTAAAATATAAGTGAGTGCTTGACGAATTTCTAAGCCGGCATCCATTTCTAGTGTGGCTTCTTCTATGGCAGTATCAATACGCTGTAGTAGGTATTCTTCTTGATCCTCTTCTAGCCCCATGCGTAAAAAATCGTAATTTAGGTCTTGTACCAGTTTTTGCATAATGGCTGCGCTATCTTGACGGTTGTTTACAATCGTTTTGCCTAAAAAATAGAGACTATTACGAATCATTTTAAATGACTCTAATAGTTGGCTACTTTGTAGTGTGAGTGCTTCTTGAGTGGCCAGTGTATGAATTTTGGAGTTGATGGCGGAAAGCAAAATGGGAAGCAGGTCTTTGATTCTGCCATAACGCTCCATATCCTCTAATGGCATATTTCTGACCAATAAACTGGTGCGCGGGTAATTGATTATGGTGCGGGTACCAAAGTCTAAGAAGCGTGCTTCTTTGTCACACATCTCTACCAGTTCTTTTTCCAGGGGGCTGATGGCACTTGCCGAGGAAAACCAAAAATATTGCCCGTGCTCAATGATCATAATGCAGCAATCGAGTGATAATTGGCTTAAAACGTCCAAAATGCCATCGGCTAATTCTTGAATGCTTTGGTAAGCGAGGCTTTTTTCCATAAAGCGCATTGCTATGCCCAGTTCACTGGAACCGGTCATGGCAATTAGGGCACTTTTTTGGGCGAGTTCATATTGCTCACGCAGTGCTTTTTTTTCTTCTTGGAATGCCAGCAGTACTTTTATTCTGGCCAACAAGTATTCTTTTTCAAAGGGTTTGACTAAATAATCATCACCGCCCACTTCATATCCTTGCATACGCTCGCGCAATGAGCTGTGTGATGATAAGAATACAATGGGGACTTTTTGGGTGACTGCAATATTGCGTAGACGATCACAGACTTCATAGCCATTGATGCCGGGCATTTCGACATCTAATAAGATAATATCGGGTACCACGCGAGTCGCTTCAGCAATACCGGCTTCACCATCACTGGCAAGACGCACTGACATTTCATCTGATGTAAGTGATTTGCTAATCACTTTTTGGATAAATTTATCGTCATCAATAGCTAGAATATCTATTTGAGTCATAAGTTTATTGCATCATCAAATGAAATGTTGTTATGGGCTGGAGAAAGTTTGAGGTTTTATTGCCTTTGCATCTCGGCGGCTTAAGCCCGTGATATATATTTGCCGGTGGTGGTATTGATTTTAATTATTTCTCCGGTTTCTAAATATTCCGGCACTTGAACTTCTAAGCCTGTGGGCAGTTGTGCCGTTTTGGTTCTTGCCGTGGCAGAGGAGCCTTTTATGCCGGGAGCCGTTTCCGTAATGGCCATCTCAACAGATGCGGGTAATTCAATACCAAGAATATTATCGTCCATAATTAAGGCAGTAATGCCTTCTAGTCCGTCAGTAATATAAGCACTTTGTCCTTCGAGTTCTGCATCGCTTAAGTTATATTGAGTATAGTCTTCCACGTTCATGAATACAAAATTATCACCATCATGATAGGAGTATTGCACTTTTACGCGCACACAATCGGCTTCTTTTAGGAAATCATCGCCTTTATAAGACTCGTCTAGTTTTTGCCCTGTTTTGAGGTTGGTAAAACGCACTTTATAGAGGGTCGATGCGCCGCGTGATGAGGGGCTTTTAGCTTCAACTTGTTTGACTGCATGGGGGGCGTTATTGATTTCAACAATAATGCCGCGTTTTAAATCACTTGCCTTAGGCATAAGCTTATTCCTTAATTAATTTGTTTTTGGGAGGATGCTTTTAGCGGTCACAGGCCAAGTTGCTTAGCCTGTGACGTTTTTTGTATTAACCGATTTTTTCTTTTATAAAGGCCGTAATATTTTCCAGAGCAATTTCTTGGTTTTCACTGTCAGTACGGGCGCGATATTCGACGCTATTATTATCAAGGCCTCTATCGCCAATGACGATGCGGTGCGGGATGCCGATGAGTTCCATGTCAGAGAACATAAAACCCGCGCGTACTTTACGGTCATCAAAGAGTACGTCTAAGCCGGCCTCTAATAATTCTTGATAAAGTTTATTGGCGGCAGTGCGTAAACGCTCAGATTTATGCATATTCATGGGGCATAAAGCGACCTGAAAAGGGGCTAATTTTGCCGGCCAGATAATGCCGTTAGCATCATGATTTTGTTCGACGGCAGCGGCAACAACGCGGGAGATACCAATGCCATAGCAACCCATGATTAAGGTTTCACTTTTTCCTGCTTCATTAATGACCCCTGCTTGCATGGCGGCACTGTATTTGGTACCTAATTGGAAAATATGGCCTACTTCGATACCGCGAACAATGCTCAATTCACCTTGACCATCGGGGCTCGGGTCACCGGCGACAACGGAGCGTATATCGGCAATTTCAGTCGGTAAGGGTAAATCACGTTCCCAGTTGGTGCCGGTATAGTGTTTTCCGTCTTGATTGGCACCACAGACAAAATCAGCTAGGTTGGTGACGCTACGATCGGCTATGATTCTGATGTTTAAACCGATAGGACCAATAGAGCCGGGTTTGCATTGGCAGGCACTCAGTATTTCGGCATCACCGGCAAATTCGAGTGGTGCGATAATACCTGCAATTTTTTCGGCCTTGATTGCATTGAGTTCATGATCGCCACGTAATAATAAAGCAACCAGGGAATCTGCTTCTCCTTTGACGATGAGCGTTTTGAGGCATTTTTGTGGCGCAATATTTAAAAATTCGCTAAGCTCGGTGATGCTGTGCTGATTAGGCGTGTCGATGAGTTGCAACGCTTGGCTTGCCAGGGGGCGAGGTGTCGTGGGCATCACCGCTTCTGCGGTTTCGACATTGGCTGCATAATCACTGCCGGAAGCAATTGCTAAGGCATCTTCCCCAGCCTCAGCAAGGACGTGAAATTCATGTGAGATAGCTCCCCCAATGGCACCGGAATCTGCTATGACGGGGCGAAAATTGAGCCCTAGATGTTGAAAGATATTGCTATAAGCTTGAAACATAACATCATAGGTTGCCTGTAAAGAAGCCGTATTTAAGTGAAAAGAATAGGCATCTTTCATAATAAATTCACGCGAACGCATAATGCCGAAGCGAGGCCGTATTTCATCGCGAAATTTAGTTTGTATTTGATAATAAGTGACCGGCAGTTGTTTGTAGCTTTTCAATTCATTACGCGCTAAATCGGTAATGATTTCCTCATGTGTGGGACCTAAACAAAATTCACGTTGATGGCGGTCTGTCAGGCGGGCTAGTTCAGGGCCGTATTGTTCCCAACGCTCTGTTTCTTGCCATAGTTCTGCGGGTTGCAGTGCCGGCATTAAGACTTCTAGTGCACCTGCTTTTTCCATTTCTTGGCGCGTTATATGTTCGACTTTACGTAGTACACGTAAACCAAGCGGTAGCCAAGTATATAAACCGGAAGCCAGTTTGCGAATCAGGCCGGCTCGAATCATTAATTTATGGCTGGCAATTTCTGCGTCGGCCGGGGTTTCTTTGACGGTACTAAGTGGAAATTGTGAGGTGCGCATGTATCTTTATAATGTTGATGATTAAATGAAAATAGTCATTTTACCTATGCAACCCTTATTTATCTATGTGTTGCTTTAAAATAACCAGCATTTAAACGTTGTTTCTGTTATAAATATTATCTCACCGAGTATTTTTTTAGCTTCCTGATGTGTTTATGTTATTACAAGCCAGTAAATTAGATACGCCTATCAAAATTATAGCCACCGCCATTTTGTTTTATTATGCGGGCAAATTGGCGATGCCTTTGGTGAGTCCTGCTAATTTTTCCGGCACGATTTGGCCACCGGTAGGAATTGCTTTAGGCGCGGTATTGTTATGGGGCAATCGTGTTCTGTTTGGGGTTTTTTTAGGTGATATTGGTTGTAAATTGGCCATTTATGATATTTCGATATTAGAAATGACACCGGATACCTTAGGTGTTATTGGGTTAATGGCACTTAATGGTGTTTTACGCGCGTGGCTGGGGGCGTGGCTAGTGCGTTATTATGCCAATTACCCCAATCCGCTGATTGAGCTGAAACAGATATTGCGCTTTTTTCTACTTGCAGGAATTGTTGCTACTTTTCTTTCTGCAATTCTGAATGTTTTGGCTTTATATCTGCTGGGTCTGGTGCAAAGTCAAGATGTGGTGCTGGCTTTTTTGAACTGGTGGTTGGGTGACAGTATGGGGGCTATCATCTTTACGCCTTTATTCTTTTTGATTTTTGCCAGACATGACTTGCATTGGCGGCGACGTAGAATAAGCGTTGGAGTGCCATTGGTCTCATTGTTTGTTGTAACGGTAATTGCATTCCAATTTATTAAGGGGCAAGAGAACCTACGTCTACAGAATGTTTTTGCAACACTAGGTTTGCGGTTTCAGACGGCTTTTGACGATAAGTCGTTAAAATATCAAGAACAATTATTGTTTGTAAAACAGTTTTTTGAATCCTCTGCAGAAGTCAGTCAATATGAATTTAAGCAGTTTACTCAGGTCTTATTTAAAGACAGTGCTTTGCTTTCTATGCAATGGGTGACTTTGCCGGATAGTATGGAGAAAATGACGGTTCAGTATCAAGTGCCTGATATGGAGGCGTTGTTAACACCGTCGGTTGCATTACAGCAAAAGTTATGGGCAGGGCTTATGAGCGATGAGGTGCAAACTGTTTATTTAGATAGGGTGGGTGAATCAAGGAGGCAAGCACAACTATGGATTGCGTTGCCTGTTTATCAGCAACAGCAACTGATTGGTTTTGTGATGGCTACTTATTCATTAGGGACAATGATTGAACAGCTTGGTGAATATAGTGCTTTAACGGGGATAGGCTTGCTCGTTAGGGCGGATAATCAGCAAGGTGCTTTATTGTTTCAATCTGAACAGCCTTATCATTCAAAGGGTGTGTTGGACTTAGCTTATCGCTTTATGGCAGAGCCTTCACTTTATTTTTTATTAGTACCTACTGAGTTTTTTTTACAGCAGTATTATTCGGGTATTGTTTGGTGGGCTTCTGTTGCCGGCATGATTATTACCAGTTTATTAACGATTGTGTTGCTGATGTTATCCGGCCATACTGAGCTTGTTAAAAAAGAAGTGAATGCCAGAACAAAAGCCTTGCAACGTAGCCACCACCAATTAGCGGAAAGTGAATCACAGTTTAAAGAATTGGTACAGGCGCAATCAGCTATTGTATGGCGGTATGATCCTGGTAAACAGAAATTTACATTTGTCAGTGATGAGGCTGAAAAGCTATTAGGCTATCCATTGTCGCGATGGTTAAGCGAGCTTGGATTTTTGTCGCATTGTATTGATGAGCGCGATCGTGAATGGGTTGTTGATTTTTGTCGTGCACAAAATGAGCAATATAAAGACCATGAATTTGAATGTCGTCTACAGACTGCTGATGGCCAGATAGTTTGGGTAAAATGTATTGTTAATTTAAAAGTGGAGGCGGGTGAAGTCATTGAGTTACTTGGATTTATGCTGGATATTACCAAGCAAAAGGAATCGGAATCGACCATTCATAATATGGCCTTTTATGATGCTTTGACGGGTTTGCCGAATAGACGGTTATTAATGGATCGTTTAGCGCAGGAGGTGACTGTTGCACGGCGGCACGGGCATTTTGGGGCGGTTATATTTTTAGACTTAGATCATTTTAAATTATTAAATGATTCTTTAGGTCATCATATTGGTGATGATTTGTTAGTGCAAGTGGCAGGGCGCATTCAGGCTTCTATTAGAGGTGGAGATAGTGCAATTCGCTTAGGGGGGGATGAATTTGTTATTTTGGTACATGCTAATTCAAATACACTTAAAGAGGCAGCTGAGCATGGGCTGATTGTTGCGGAGAAAATTAAAAAATCATTAGCGGAAACTTTTATGTTGCAAGATTATCAGCATCATATTTCCTCTAGTATTGGTGTAACGCTTTTTCCGGAATCCGATCAATCCATCAATACGATATTACAGCAAGCCGATACGGCAATGTATCGCTCTAAGGAGTTGGGGCGTAACCGTATTAGTTTTTTTCACCCGAGTATGCAAGCGGCGGCAGATGCGCGGTTACTTTTAGAAAAAGAATTGCGGGCAGCTGTTGATAATGGACAGTTTGTTTTATGTTATCAGCCGCAAGTCAATGATCAAGGTGAGTTGATAAGTGCAGAGGCATTAGTGCGTTGGGTGCATCCTGATAAGGGACGTATTTCACCTGCTGATTTTATTCCGGTTGCAGAAGATACTAGTTTGATTTTGCCGTTAGGGACATGGGTTTTGGTAGAGGTCTGTCGCCAAATTAAGGAGTGGCAGCAACAGGGGTTTAAGATTGGCAATATTGCAATTAATGTGAGTTCTAAGCAATTTCGGCAAAAGGATTTTGTACAAAGTGTGCAGGATATTATGATGCAAGCTGAGGTTTCGCCTGCATTATTAGAGATTGAATTGACAGAACGGGTGGTTATTGATGATATAGAGGATACCGTGCAAAAAATGCAGGCATTGAAGGATTTGGGGGTCTCCATTTCAATTGATGATTTTGGTACGGGGTATTCATCGTTGGCATATTTAAAGCAGTTGCCTGTTGATATATTAAAAATTGATCGCAGTTTTGTGCAGGATATTACAATTGACCCGAGTGATGCTGTCATTGTGGAGACAATTATTGATATGGCACATCATTTGGGCTTGCTAACAGTCGCTGAAGGTGTTGAAACGGTAGAGCAATTTACGTTTTTAAGTGAACATGAATGTGATATGTTCCAGGGTTTTTATTTCTCCAAGCCGCTATTAGCCAGAGATTTTTATCAAAAATTTATGCGTACAGAAAAAGTGGCTTAAGGTTTAAGTGTTTAAATGGTGCATTTTATATTTATCGCTATGCTGAGTTAACAATAAGTGGCATTAAACTTGGCGATAAACATTGCTAGCTCAGATTTTGGCAAATGATTGATGCCTGCCGCTGCTTTACGTCCGCCGCCTGTTGCAAAAGATGCGCATAGCTCATCTGCATGAGTTTTATTGTTAAGAGGGGCGCGTACACTGATTTGGTAATCATTGGCTGGTGTGAGGGTGATAACGGCATGGGCTCTATCGGGAAATTGATTGGCTAGGTCGTTGCTAAAAACACCACTGACGCGTCGTGCCCATGCTTGATCCGGTAGTATGAATACCGCGATATGGGAATTATGGTACTCTGCTTGAATTTGTGCAGCATTTTGCATGTCGCTTAAATAGCCATTTTCCAGTTCGTTAAAAGTGTCCGCTTGTTTGTTGATAAAATCAAGGGGTGATGTGTAGCCTGCCATGGCTTTATAAAGCGCGTCGGGGGTGAAGTGTAAATCGTCTAGGCAACTGCCATAGCCATTATAGTTAATATAAGTGCCGAGCTTTTTTAATTGATGGAGTGTCTCTGAGCGGATGCTAAGCGTATTGGCAAGTTTTTCCGCGCTGGCAAATAAGTTATCACCAAAGGCGGCGGTAATCGCCCAAAGAGGGTACCTGCCTTGTAGATGTTGGTTGATGATTAAGCTGGTGCAGGTATCAGGGTGGGTGTCTATGAGTGCCGTTAACTGTGAGTGCTGGGGAATTACGCCGGCTTGGTGGTGGTCGGCATAAAAAATATGAGCTCCCTTTGCTAAAAAAGTGCTGACTTGTTCTCTGTTTTTGTGCAGGGATATATCTAGCACAGTTAATTGGTCGCCTGGTTGAATATCAATTTTTTTGAGTAATAAAATGTCCCTTTTGATGCCGGTAACCAACGTGGATTTTTGGGGCGTGGCGAGGCGAAGCTGAATCAGTGCGCAAATACCATCTGCATCGCCATTGAAAATATCGTAATGCATCTTTATTAGGTACTGGGTAATATATGTCTGGCACGCAATAAGTTTATGACCTGCTGTACGCTTTCTTCGAGTGTTAATGCGTGCGTGTCAATTCTTAGTTCAGGGTTGATAGGGGCTTCATAGGGGGAGGAAATACCGGTAAAGTCTTTGATTTCACCGTTACGCGCTCTTTTATATAGGCCTTTTACATCCCTTTGTTCGCAGATTTCTAATGGGCAGTAACAGTGGATTTCTAAAAAATCATTATGCGGCATCAGTGTTCTGGCCATAGCGCGTTCATCTTTGAAAGGAGAGATGAAGGCTGTTAGTGTAATAATGCCTGCCTCTAGCATCAGCTTGGCAGCTTCGCTAATACGGCGAATATTTTCTTTACGGTCTTGGTCATTAAAGCCTAGGTCTTTATTGAGTCCATGTCGTACATTGTCACCATCTAAAACAAAGGTATTGAGTCCTAGTTGAAATAATTGCTCTTCTACGGCATGTGCTAACGTGGATTTGCCGGAACCTGATAGACCGGTAAACCAGAGAACGACTGATTTATGTTGGTTTTTTTCTTCTCTACGCTTTCTATTGACGGTCGCTTGGTGCCAGACCACATTACTGGATTTTTCGCTGGAGTGAGTCATATTTAAGGGTATATTGGTAGTTGCAGGATGTCTTTTTCTGAACGGGATGGTTGTAGGGCAACATTAAATGTTATCGTGCTGTTTTTTGCAGGTATTATAATATCATTGTTAGGAGATGAGGTTAAGCTTAAGTTGGCAAGGCTGGGGGTGATATTCTATCGGCAAGCATAATGGGATAGCGGTGCGCTTGATTTAAGTCATTTAGCTGTAAAATGCTATCATTAATTATGAAAAAAATGGCTTTCTTCGGTGTATAATCGAGAGGTAAGGGGAAAAATAATGGGAATGGAGGGGTGATGCAACACTGGTTTAGATTGAGTATGTTTGCTTTAGCGGCGTTTTTAATCAGTGTGGTGACTAGCATTAAAGCTGAGTCTTTGCCGAGGACGGTGCTTAAAATTAAGCCAAGCATTGTGGGGGTTGGTACCTTTATGCCGACCAGAAGTCCCCAGAATTTATTTGTAGGTACGGGGTTTGTGGTAGCAAATGGTCAATATATTGTGACGAATGCACATGTTGTTGCCAAAAAATTAGAGTCTGATCGCTTGGAGCAGTGGGCTATTTATGTGACCAAAAATAATAAGCCTAAGCTTGCTTATGTGCAGAAAATTATTGTTGATACGGTACATGATATTGCCATTTTAAAGCTCATAAAAGGACGTTTACCTGCTTTGAAACTAGCCTCTTCTCCCGTGCAAGAAGGTAAATTGTATGCTTTTACCGGCTATCCAATCGGTATGATTTTAGGTTTATATCCTGTGACGCATCGCGGTATTATTTCGGCTATTAGCCCCGTTGCTATTCCTGCGTATAATTCAAGCAAACTGGATGCGAATTTGATTGGACGTTTACGCGATCCTTTTCTTGTGTATCAGCTAGATGCAACGGCTTACCCCGGCAATAGTGGTAGTCCGTTATATGATGTGGAAACGGGGGATGTTATTGGTGTGATTAATAAGGTGTTTGTTAAGGAGTCGAAAGAAAATGTATTATCTAAACCCAGTGGCATTACTTATGCTATTCCCATTAAGCATGTGAAAGCCTTACTGCGTAATAAAGGTTTGTATTAGTATTTTATCGTAAACATAAAAAAATAGAGTGATGAACAGAGATTTTCATGATTAGAATATTTAAACATTATATTTCTCGCGCCTATTTGTGGTTAATAATAATCGAGTGGTTAATTTTTTATTTAGCCATGTATTTAGGGAGTGATGTACGTTTTATTAATGTGGCTTCCTGGTATACCGATAAAGATATTGCTGAGGCGAGTGTTGTTTTTTCCATTGTTTTAAGTGTTATGTGCGTGGGCTTAGGTCTATACCGTCGTAGCCTTGATTGGGATGATTATAATTTGGCTTTACGAGTGTGCGTGAGCTTTGCTTTAGGGGCGGCTGTTATTCTCAGTATTTATTATTTATTTCCTAAATATGCAATTGCGCGTAGTGTTTTTGTTTATGCGATGGTTTTTGCCTTTTTAGGCATGATGCTCAGTCGCTATTTTTTTTATCGCTTTGTCAGCCATGATAAATTGCGCCGGCGTGTGTTAATATTGGGCGTTGGTAAAAAAGCGAAGCAATTGACAGAAATTAATAATCGATATATTCATAAAGGTTTTGTTATTTCCGGGTTTGTTAATGTCGGTAGTGAGACGAGGGTTGTTGATTCGAGCCTTATTATTGAAGGCGCACAAAATTTAAGAAAAGTCGTTGCTGAATACAATATAGATGAAATTGTGATTGCTTTAGATGATAGGCGCAAAGCTATGCCACTTGATCAGCTTTTAGATTGTAAAGCCGGCGGGGTAAAAATCATGGATTTGTTAGGTTTTTATGAGCGTGAACAAGGTCTAATTTTTTTAGAGAGCCTGACTGTAAGTTGGGTTATTTTTTCAGATGGTTTTGACTTTAGTACTTTAAAGTCAGTGGGGAAACGAGGGGTAGATATTATTGCTAGCCTTGGTTTGTTGTTGGTGGCTTGGCCGTTTATGCTATTGACCGCTCTTGCCATCATGCTGGAAAGTGGTTGGCGAGCTCCTATATTATACCGACAAATTAGAGTGGGAGAAGGGAATCAGAATTTTGCGGTAATGAAGTTTCGTAGTATGCGTACTGATGCTGAAAAAAATGGTGCACAATGGGCACAAAAAAATGATGACCGCGTAACGCGAGTAGGTCGATTTATTCGTAAATGTAGAATTGATGAATTGCCGCAAATATTTAACGTCTTAAAAGGAGATATGAGTTTTGTGGGGCCGCGTCCTGAGCGTCCTGAGTTTGTGGCAGGGTTTGAAGAAAGGATTCCTTTTTATGCGGAAAGGCATCGTGTAAAACCTGGCATTACAGGCTGGGCACAACTTTGTTATCCCTATGGTGCGAATGAACAAGATACCATTAATAAATTGCAGTATGATTTATATTATGTAAAAAATTATAGTTTATTTTTAGATATTTCTATTATTTTGGGGACGGTTGAAGTTATTTTATGGGGCAGGGGAGCGCGCTAATGATAAGTGCTAGTAGGGCGTGTTTTAAGTAAAGGGCACCTAAATTTAGAGGCGACATCTATGATTGCCAGAGTCGGACAGTAGGTATTATTTTGGACAATACATTAAAAGAAATCTTGGAAAACCCACAATTTGTAGAAGGAGTGGCATGGACTCGGCGTACTGTTAAAGCAAATGAAGTGCTTGTAAAGCAAGGTGATATTGGTAAAACGCTCTTTGTTGTCGAGTCAGGAATACTGAGAGTAACCGGTCATGTGGAGCTAGGTGAGCATAAAAATATTCAGCCGGGTTTTTGTGATTTGGAGACAGGAAGTGTTTTTGGTGAAACCTGTTTGCATGCGTCTAGTGTGCGTATGGCGACAGTTTTGGCCGCAACGGATAGTGTTGTTGTAGAAATTAATGGTGCAAGGTTGAGTATTTTTTTAGATGCTCATCCGATTCTTGGTTATCTCTTTTATAAGCAGGTGTTTCAATCGTTTGTAACCCGTTTAGATATTGCCAATCAGCGTGTTGAGCACTTAATGGCTTGGGGTCTTAAAGTGCATGATATTGATAGATATTTGCAATAAAGTTCTTTCTTAAAATATGAAATTTATCTTTTTGAGGGGCGACTTATGCTACTATGCTTATTCGATGGGTATCGTTAAGGCCACTATTTGCAGGGTCTAAGAGATTTTTTATAGCTTTTTCAAATGATATGAATGGGAGAGAGATTAGGTATGACTGAAATAATTTATTTGTTAACGGTTTTGTATGCTACGTATGTGATAGATGGTATTGTCGGTGAGATACCCGTATTTGTATTATCGGTATTTGCAATGCTGATTTATTTGCAAGGTTTTGTCATATAATCTTTAAAAAGCTCACTTTGGCTATAAGTAGTAGTTTACAGGGTTAGCAAGTTGTTTTATTTATGTTGGCGTGGTTTTAGTTGTGATAGCTTAGTTGTTGCGGCTAAAGCCTTTTTGCACATTATGCTTATACGATAAGTGATTTTCGGTGTTGGTCGTTATGCTTAAAAACGAAATTGAATCATTTTTTAAGCATACATTAAGTTCCCCTCTTTTTTGTTAATTCTATACAATTTTTATTTCCTGCACTCTTTTTGTGCTAATTGTTGCTGAAACGGTGCGTTTTGTGCTTGTTGTGATAATATTTTTTCTTATCGGGATATTATTTCAATTTAGAATGAGAGTATTTATGGTTTAAAAATATATAAAATCAGTAGCTTGTTTTAATTGGCATGCATTATGCTTCTCTTGAGTGTGTTATTAATTATTTTTAGGGAGCTCGTGTATGAGTACGCAGACATTAAACTTTTTTTCTTTTTCGGGCAGAATGAAAATTCTGCATACTACCTGGATTGCTTTTTTTATCTCCTTTGTTGTTTGGTTCAGTCACGCGCCTTTAATGCTGGTGATTGCTGATAGCTTAGGGATGAGCAAATCTGAAATTAAGACCATCTTGATTTTAAATGTTGCGTTGACTATTCCTGCGCGTATTGTGATCGGTATTCTGGTCGATAAGTTTGGCCCTAAACGAACTTATTCTATTCTGTTGGCTTTAGGCAGTTTGCCGACCTTTTTGTTTGCGTTTGCTGATAGCTTTGAGCAACTCGCTTTGGCGCGGTTTTTATCAGGCTTTGTCGGTGCCGGTTTTGTTATCGGTATTCGTATGGTTGGTGAGTGGTTTCCAGCAAAGCAAGTGGGTATAGCAGAAGGGATTTATGGGGGCTGGGGTAATTTTGGTTCAGCTGCCGCGGCGATGAGTTTGCCTACTTTGGCACTTGTTTTTGGTGGCGATGATGGTTGGCGTTATGCGATTGCTACAACGGGTGTAGTCTCTTTAATCTACTCTGTTATTTATTTTTTTAGTGTCAGCGATACACCTAAAGGCTCTACTTATTTTAAGCCTAAAAAAGCAGGGGCAATGGAAGTTAGCAGTATCCGTGATTTGTTCTTTTATGTCTTGATGACAATCCCCTTATATGCAACGCTAAGCTTATTAACGTGGAAGCTATCACCTGCCGGTGTAGGGTTGTTATCGAATATTGCCGCACTATTTGTTTATATCGGTATTTGGGTTTTATTTTTCTATAACGTGCATAAAATTATTCATGTCAATGAAGAGCATTTAACGCAAGCTGTCGATGAGATTCATAAATATAAATTTAAGCAGGTTGCGATTTTGGATTTGGCTTATTTGATTACTTTTGGTTCAGAGCTGGCAGTTGTTTCTATGTTGCCGATGTTCTTTTATGATACCTTTCATGAATCACAAGGCATTACTATGGTGCAGGCCGGTTTTTCTGCGGCAGGTTTTGCTTTTATGAACTTGGTAGCACGTCCTGGTGGGGGATGGATTAGTGATAAGTTTGGTCGTAAATTATCCTTGTCTATTTTTATTATCGGTTTGTCCATCGGTTATTATTGTCTATCCTTAATTACACCTGAGTGGCCAATTTATGCGGTGATTATATTGACAATGTGTTGCTCTTTTTTTGTGCAAGCCGGTGAAGGAGCTGTGTTTGCAATGGTTCCCTTGATTAAACGGCGTATGACCGGGCAAATAGCCGGCATGGTTGGCGCGTATGGTAATGTGGGTGCTGTGTTATTTTTAACGGTACTATCATTTGTTTCCCCTTCTGTGTTTTTTATGGTGATTGCAGGCGGGGCTTTGATTGTTTTAGTGGCCGTACAATTTATTGAAGAGCCACAAGGGCACATGGTAGAAGTGCAAGAAGATGGTACGGTGGAAATGATTGAGTTAACTTAAAAGCATGTGGCCGGTAAGCATTTTGTGTCTAGCTTATTTGGTACAATATCTATCCCTAATATAATTCTTTAAGAGGAGCCTTTTGTTGCGTACCTGATTGTCGTACTGAAAGGTTTCTCTTGTCTTGATGCACTTGTTAAACAATACCTATGACCCAAAAACCAACTCTGAAAATATCAATCGGCTCTTATACGGATCAAGGTATTAAGGCGCGTAATGAAGACTTTTTAGGTGCGATGATGCCGGAAGGGGCGCAATTAACCTATAAAGGTATTGTGGCGGCGATTGCCGACGGCATGAGTGGCAGTGATGCAGGGCATGAAGCAAGTCATTGTTGTGTGGCTGGTTTTTTAAGCGATTATTATAGTACGCCTGATTCGTGGTCGGTTAAGCAAGCCGGACAGAAAATTTTATCTGCAACAAATTCGTGGCTATATAGTCAAGGGCAGCAACGCTATCAGTCGACTAAAGGCATGGTAAGCACTTTAAGTATTGCGGTGCTTAAGTCAAAGACGGCACATTTGTTACATATTGGCGACTCGCGTATCTACCGATTGCGGCAGGGTGATTTGGAACAGTTGACGCGTGATCATCGTGTTTGGGTTTCGGAAGAAAAAAGTTATTTAAATCGTGCGATGGGGATCGAGCCGCGCCTAGAAGTCGATTATAAGTCGGTTGCGTTGGAAAAAGGGGATATATTTTTTATGAGCACCGATGGGGTGCATGATTTTATTGCCGAAAAAACACTCAAATCGCTTTTATTGTCGGGTGATGATTGGGATGCGATTGCTAAGCAAATTACACAATGTGCAAGTGATAATCATAGTGATGATAATTTAAGTTGTCAGATTTTTCGTATTGAAGAACTGCCGCTTGCCTTAGAGGATGAGGTGCTGCGTCAGTATGATAATTTACCTTTCCCTCCGCCATTAGATGTGGGGATGGTATTGGATGGCTATAAAATTGAAGCAGAATTGCATGCGAGTAAACGTACCCAAATTTATCGTGCTTTTGACACTAAAACGGGTATCCGAGTCATTTTAAAAACGCCTTCCGTTTTATATGAGGATGATACGCATTATATAGAACATTTTTTACATGAAGAATGGGCTGGAAAGCGTATAAAGCATGAGAATGTGCTGAAAATACTTGATTCGGATAGGGAGAAAAGTTGTATTTATTATGTAACCGAATACCTTGAAGGTCAGACCTTAAGAGAGTGGATTGATAATCATCCTAAACCCTATATTCGTGAGATTCGCTTCATTATTGAGCAAATTGCCAAGGGCTTGCGTGCTTTGCATCGTATGGAGATGTTGCATCAGGATTTAAAGCCTGAAAATATTATGATTGATACGCAAGGGGTGGTTAAAATTATTGATTTTGGTTCGGTAAAAATAGCAGGGATTACTGAAATTACGCCGTTAGAGCAGGGAGGAGATGAGAATATATTAGGCACATTAAATTACACGGCGCCAGAGTATCATTTAGGGCAGCGCGGGTCAGTGCAGTCGGATTTATATTCTTTAGGGGTTATTGCTTACGAAATGATTAATGGCGCGTTGCCTTTTGGAGGGGATATGCCGGAAAAACCTAATAAATTGAATTTGGCAAAGCTAAAATATGTGCCTAGCTTTCATAAAAATACCATGGTACCAATATGGATTGATGGGGCGTTAAAGAAGGCGACTGCTCTCGAGCCGAAGTTGCGCTATGAGGAGTTGTCAGAATTTGTACATGACTTGAGTACGCCAAACCCTGAATTTTTACGAAATTCTATAGATTTGCCATTGATGGAACGCAACCCGGTCGCTGTTTGGCGCGTTATGTGTGCTGTTTCGGTATTAGGCAATTGTATTTTGCTTTATTTATTGCTTAAACCTTCGTGATAATTTTTTATTGTTGAGTTAGTGCCTCCCACTATGAGGAGCTAAGCGATTTGTTGTGACAAGCTTAATTGCATTGGCAACCGTCTCTGTGGGCGATATTTTGGCTTATGTGTTTGTTATCGTAAGGATTTTATAAAAAAGGTGTTTTTTTCTTGCGCTGTTTAAATAATTGTCGCATAATACGTCTTCTTCAACGCTAGTGGTTGTCGACATTATGGTTACCATGTCGGTCCTCTCGCAACGATATTCTGTCAACTCCGCCAGGTCCGGAAGGGAGCAACGGTAGCAGAAGATTCGTGTGCCGAGATGTGGCTGGCATGGTATCCGCCCAATCTCTACACTCTCCACTCTGATATGAATCATCAGGTTCTCGCCAGGAAATGGCGCCCCCATAATTTCACTGAAATTGTTGGTCAAGAGCACGTCAGTCAATCTTTAATGAATGCTTTACAGCATAATCGTCTGCATCATGCCTATTTATTTACTGGCACGCGTGGCGTAGGTAAAACGACTATTGCTCGAATTTTAGCAAAAGCCATTAATTGCGAAAATCTACAAGACTTTAATCCTTGTGGTCAATGCGCTGTTTGTCAAGCACTGGATGAAGGGCGTTTTTTAGACCTTATCGAAGTCGATGCTGCCTCACGTACCAAAGTCGAAGATACCCGTGATTTATTAGATAATGCACAGTATGCGCCTAATAGTGGTCAATATAAAGTGTATATTATTGATGAGGTACATATGCTTTCCGGGCATAGTTTTAATGCCTTGTTAAAAACCTTGGAAGAGCCGCCTGATCATGTGAAGTTCTTATTGGCGACGACCGACCCGCAAAAAATTCCCGTTACTGTTTTATCCCGTTGTTTACAATTTAACCTAAAGCGTTTAACACCAACGCAAATTAGTGAACAAATGCGTTTTATTTTGGGTGAAGAAAAAATTGAATATGAAATGTCCGCTTTGAAATTATTGGCGCGGGCGGCTGATGGTAGTATGCGTGATGGCTTGAGCTTATTAGATCAAGCGATTGTGTATGGTAATGATGTGGTCAGTGCTGAGGTGGTCAGTCAGATGCTGGGGACCGTTGCTCAGCAACCTGTTGAGGACTTGTTGCATAGTTTGGCCGCAAATAATGCTGAACAAATTTTGCAACATATTGATAGTATGGCGCAATTATCACCTAATTTTGCTGATATTTTACAACAAATTTTACATGTAGTGCATCGATTGACATTGGTGCAAGTAGTGCCGGCCAGTGTGGAGAGTGATGATGACGTTGACATGCTAAGTGCTTTAAGTCCTTTATTTACAGCAGAACAGCTCCAGCTTTACTATCAAATTGCACTATTGGGGCAAAAAGATTTAAGCTTAGCGCCTGACCCTAAAGCAGGGTTTGAGATGATTATGCTGCGGATGCTAGCATTTAATCCACAAGGTGTGGCGGTTTCTGCCAATTCTAGCATGGCCGTTAAAGCAAATCCTATCGTAACACCTAAGCCTAATTCACCATCGGTCGTGCAGTCGGCACCTAAGCCGGTTATTGCACAAAACATAGTGGAATCTGTTGCACCTACGGGTGCTGTATCGTCATCCAGTGGCAATCCGACAGATATTCCGTGGCATGATATGGTGGTGGCTATGGGGTTGAAGGGCTTAACGCGTGAACTGGCGAATAATTGTATTTTAGGCAACGTAGATGAGCATGAGTGCCTATTGATTTTAGATACCAAACGCGCGCAAATAAGAAGTGCGCGTTCACAAGAGAAGTTACAAACGGCTATACAAAATTATTTTGGCAAACCGCTTAAATTGACAATTAGGGTTGAAGATGTCAATAGTGATACGCCTGCAGTCAAAATGTATAAAGATAAGCAGAATCGGCAACAAGAGGCGGAGACTGCAATAGATAATGATGTAAATATTCAAGCATTAAAAGCTAATTTTGATGCGCGAGTCATTCCGGGGTCAATTGAGCCTGTTGACAATAATAATGAGGAGTTATAAATGAAAGGTGCACTGGGTAATATCATGCAACAAGCTCAGCAAATGCAAGAAGATATGCAAAAAGCACAAGCTGAACTAGAAAAATTGGAAGTCACCGGCGAAGCGGGTGGCGGTATGGTTAGTATTTTAATGACGGGCAAAAGGGAAGTGCGTAAAGTCTCTATTGATGATGCCTTGGTTGGAGATGACAAGGAAATGTTAGAAGATTTGGTGGCCGCTGCCATTAATGATGCCGTGCATAAAGTGGCTAAAATTAAAAAAGAAAAAATGGGTGATGTTACCTCAGGCATTCCTTTGCCGCCCGGATTTAAAATGCCATTCTAATCATGCAAAAACAGGGCTTATTGACTGAGTTGATTGATGCCTTGTGTTGTATGCCGGGTATCGGGCCGAAGTCAGCGCAACGTATCGCGTTGCATCTCTTGCAACGGGATCGTGGTGGTGCTGAGAATTTGGCAAATAGGCTGCAACAGGCTGTTGCGCAACTGGGATATTGTAAAAATTGTCGCACTTTAACTGAGCATGAGTTGTGTGTAATCTGTGCCAGCCCAAAACGCGAACAAAGTATTGTCTGTGTTGTGGAAAGCCCAGCTGATGTTTGGTTGATTAATCAAGCGGCTGATTATCGGGGCGTGTTTTTCGTATTAAATGGTCGCCTATCGCCCCTAGATGGGATTGGGCCTGATGAAATAGGTTTACAGCAACTTGAACGACAATTAGAGGGTGGTAAGATAACAGAGCTTATTTTGGCAACCAACTCGACGATCGAAGGTGAAGCAACGGCACATTATATTGCCCAGTTGGCATTGCAACGACACATAAAAGTGACCCGAATTGCACATGGAGTCCCTGTAGGGGGGGAGTTGGAATTTATTGATAGTGGTACGTTGGCACATGCATTTAGTGGGCGACGCACAATAGAATAGAGGAAAGGGGATGACAGATTGTTTATTTTGTAAGATGGTAAATCAGGCAATACCGGTTGATAAGGTTTTTGAAGATGAGCGTGTACTTGCTTTTCGGGATATTAACCCTAAAGCGCCAACGCATATTTTAGTAATTCCCAAACAACATGTGGCGACTTTAAATGATTTGCAAGATCCATCATTAGCTGGACATTTATTGCAAACGGTTGCACAGATTGCAGCTTCCGAAGGGATTGCCGATACGGGTTACCGCACTGTCATCAATTGTAATGCCGCTGGCGGCCAAGAAGTTTATCATTTACATTTGCACCTATTAGGTGGCCGACAAATGAGTTGGCCGGCAGGTTAAATGCATGTGCATTCATGTCACGGCTGAGCAGGCTTTTGATTGGTCAATTCGTTTAACGAAACAAGTTGATTTTAATTGCTTAACCAATGAAATAGTGGCGATATTAACATCTATTGCGGGTGTTACAGAGGTAAATGCCTATGAAGTTTATGCGGGCAGGCAAGTAAAGTCTAGCGGTGAACCAGATATCACTAAAAAAGTGATTCGTAGGTTCCCGGTTGATTTTACGTTATTAGAGCAAGATGATGAGTATATTGAATTATTAAGCAATATGCCAAGTGGTGATGTATTACAAGTTGTCGATTTTAAAGCAGAGAAATTGGCATTAATGCAAGTGCATCATTGTGTCGGACCTGAGCGAGCCATATTAATAATGGGGCAGATTAATACTGCCATGTTGGATGTATTTCGTTACTTACTTGCTATATATACTAATCAAGTCATTTTGCATGATTATAAAGAGCGAGATTTGCTGACGCATTTGCCGAATAGACAAACTTTTGATAGCCGTTTTTTTCAGGTATGTGATTATTTTCGTGAGCATCAATTACATCGAGAGTTACATGATAAAGGCTCTTGGATTGCGATGCTGGATATTGATTATTTTAAGCGCGTGAATGATGAGTATGGGCATCAATGTGGCGATGAGGTACTGTTGCACTTTAGTCAGTTAATGGAGCAAAGCTTTCGTTATAATGATTTTCTGTTTCGCTTTGGTGGCGAAGAGTTTGTTGTGATTCTTAACTTAGTGGAAATGGATTTTGCCCGAATGGTATTGGAGCGTTTTAGAAAAGCGGTTGCACAATATCAGTTTCCAATGGTGGGTAAGATCACGGTCAGTATGGGGGTGACCCATATTGATAGTGAATCGATGCCGGTAGCATTATTAGGTGATGCAGATGCGGCACTATATCATGCTAAACATTCAGGAAGAGATAGGCTTGTGTTTTATGAAGAAATGTAAAAAACACTCGCACTTGTTGTTAGCTATGAATTGACTATTAACTAGAGCTGCAACCTTCAAATATAACGATACTACCGTTGTGTCTCTTGCTTCATACATTGATCGAACAGGTTTTTTTGTTCTATTGTGAGTTCAGCTTGCCGGCTACTGACTCCTTGGAACATTTTATTGCTACAAGATAAGAATAATGTGTGATTTAAAGGTGTTACCTGGTTATTTGACACCTGTTTATCAGTGTAAATTCTCCAGCCGAATATTAGGTTTGCGATAATAAATACCAAGCAATACACTCCCAGAATTTTTTTATTTTTTACTCCAATCGAGGTTATGACGAATATGAGTGAGGCATAGGTGAATATTATCGCTATCCCATCGACTACTATGAGGATAGCTGAAACTATTACAATAGACGTTCCAATAATTAACAAAATCAGCCTTAATTTATGCGTCACAGTCTCGCATTTAAAAGTAGCACTATTTTCATATCGCTAACAGATATAATATATATCTAATATTCTCTTTAAAGAGAAATAGTTTAGGGTGGAAATCCGAGGGCTTACCTTGCCACCCTGATTATGGTTAGGGCTGAGAGTTTATAAAATTTTTGATCCTTAGTTGACCATTTTATTAATTTCACCACCAATTTTGGCGAAGTGCATTAAATAGGCAATGCTTAAGGCACGGTCTGCTATTTTTTCCAGGCGGCGTAAGGCAAACATAATGCCTTGATATTCATTAGATAGCTGAATATCGTCATTGATTTTTTTTAATAAACTTTTTTCAATGATTTTATATAGCTCATCATTTTTTCCTTCTTCAACGACGACGGCTTTATAAAGCTCTGTAACGGCTTGTTTGTCATCTTCTGCAAACAGTGTTACGGCATTTTGTACAGCTATGACACAAGTTTTTTGTAAAGGAATGGCATATTCCAGAATAAAGCTTTTATCGATATCTTTAGATAAAACATAAGGAAAGTCGCGTATAAATGAGCGGCTACTATTGACAATGCGGTCTAATTCGTTCGTTACTTTTAGGAAGGCGACTAGTTGCCGGAGGTCACGTGCCTCGGGGGTATAGAGTGCAAAAGCTTGAATAATTTGCGTGTCAATTTTTGCAATATCTTGTAGCCACTCTTTTTTAGGATAAACTGTTATCTCTGTTAAGTTATCTATTGAGCCGTGTTCTAGTTTTTCTAAAATTTCTTCATTCAGTTTTAGCGTTTTATCACCTAAGCGGATCATATCTTGCAAAATATGATCTAGTTTCTCTGTTTCAGTTGGTAGCATTAACCATATCTCCCTGTTATATAATCTTCGGTTTTTTGTTTGGCGGGGTTAATGAATATAGTCTCGGTTTCTGCATATTCAATAAGGTCTCCTAGATGAAAAAATGCAGTCATATCCGCAACTCGCCCAGCTTGTTGCATGTTGTGAGTTACAATAATAATACTATATTGTTGCTTTAACTCCAGCATTAAGGCCTCTATTTTTTCAGTGGAAATAGGGTCTAAGGCGGAAGTCGGTTCATCCATTAAAATAACATCAGGGGATATGGCAATAGTACGGGCAATACATAAGCGTTGTTGCTGGCCACCGGAAAGTGAAGTACCGGGTGTACTGAGCTTATCTTTGACTTCATTCCATAGGCCGGCTTGTATTAATGATTTTTCAACGAGCTCATCGCAGGTGCTTCCTTTTTGGGTAATGCCATGTTTAAGAGGAGCGTAGGCGACATTTTCATAAATAGATTTGGGGAATGGGTTAGGTTGCTGAAAGACCATGCCGATACGTTTACGTACGGCAACTTCGTCTACATCTTTATCATAAATGTTTTTATTATCAATAATGACTTTACCCTCAATGCGCACACTTTTAATTAAGTCATTCATGCGGTTAAGGCAGCGTAAAAAGGTTGATTTACCACAACCGGAAGGGCCAATGAGTGCTGTAATTTGATTGGTGTGAATATCCATATCAATACCATGTAATGCATGGTTGTCGCCATAATGTAAATTCAGATTTTGTACTGAAATTTTTGTGCTATTTTTTTGGCTCATTTACCATTTAACCTCGAATCGCTTTCTTAAATAAATTGCAAGGGTATTTAATGAAATTAATACACTGATTAATAGCATAATACCTGCAGCAGTACGTTCTACATAGGCTCGCTCCGGCATGCCTGCCCAAGTAAATAATTGTGCCGGCATCACGGTGGCCGATTCAAAAATGGAGCTGGGAGCATCAGGAATAAAAGCAATCATACCGATGATAATCAGCGGTGCCGTTTCGCCCATGGCTTGTGAAAGTCCAATAATGGAACCTGTCATAATACCAGGAAAAGCCAAGGGTAATACATGGTCTTGTACCACTTGTACTTTAGTGAGTCCTAAGCCATAACCTGCTTGCCGGATACTGTCGGGCACACTGCGTAAGGCAGCGCGTGCACTGACAATGATAATGGGTAGTGTCATCAGCGCTAAGGTTAGGCCGCCGACTAAGGGAGAGCTTCTTGGCATGCCAAACAAAGCGATAAACACGGCCAGCCCTAATAAACCAAATAAAATAGAAGGAATCGCAGCCAGATTGTTGATATTGACTTCGACCAGTTGTGTCCAGCGATTATCTTCGGCAAATTCTTCTAGATAAACGGCTGTCATCACACCTAATGGGAAGGCAACTACCATGGTGACTAATAATGTCAAGATAGAACCGACAACAGCAGATTTAAATCCTGAATTCTCGGGTATTTTGGAATCACCGTGCGTAAAGAAGATTTTATTAAAATGTAGTTCTATTTTACCCTGCTCTTGCATGGCTTGGATTAGTTTAAGGTCTTTTGCTTTGACTTTGTAATAATGGCCTTTTAAATATTGATCTACTTGATGATTTAATAAAACCCATGTCATTTGTGTGGTGCCTAGTAGTTCCGGATTAGCTTTGACGCGTTTAGGAATGTCTCTCAGCCAGGCTCGACTTACGACTTTGCGGTATTTTCTATCAATTGCTTTGCGGGTAAAGGCAATGGTTTTTTCAGTATAGGTTACTTCAATTTGGATATAAGACTGCTGGAATGCCGGCAGGCCTTTATAAACCATATCTCCTAGGAAAAATATCAGAAAGCTAATAGAAAAAATAATAGCGGCAATACTAAAGCTTTTAAATGCTTTGGCTTTGAAGTGACGCTTATTTAGTGAAGGGTCATAAAAAGGATTGCTAGCTTGTGAACCCGAATAATTACTCATAAAGTATTGACCTTGTATTTTTCTTTAAATTTACGAATCAAGCTGATAGAGATAATATTGAGTATTAATGTGACAACGAATAAGACTAAACCCAAAGCAAAGGCTGATAAGGTGTCCGGAGAGTTAAATTCGTTGTCGCCAACGAGAGCATCGACAATTCGAACGGTTACCGTAGTCATATCTTCTAAAGGGTTCCAAGAAAGGTTGGGGCGTAGGCCGGCAGCCATGACCACAATCATGGTTTCACCGAGGGCTTTGGATAAACCTAAGATAATGGCAGAAATAATGCCGGGCAGTGCAGAAGGTAACACGATGGAGCTAATGGTCTCTCCTTGAGTCATGCCTAATGCAAGAGATGCTTTGCGTTGTGAGTCAGGAACGGCTCGAATGACATCATCACTTAAAGAGGAAATAACAGGAATAATCATAATGCCCATAACGATACCGCTGGCTAACGCGCTATTAAAAGAAGCGTGAATACCTAAGCTATCAAAAAAGTTGACAATTGCCGGTGCAACGGTAATCGCCGCAAAAAAACCATAAACAACCGTTGGAATACCGGCTAGTATTTCGAGCAAGGGTTTTAATTTATCACGTAAAAAATCTGAAGCATATTCACTAAGGAAAATGGCGCTGCCTAAACCAATAGGTACAGCAACCGCCATAGCGATCAAGGTAATCATAAAGGTACCGGCAAAAATAGGTACTGCCCCAAATTTGCTGTCATCGACCCCAGGCGACCATTCTGTTCCTGTGATGAAGTACCAAAAGCTACGCATTTGAAAAAATTCGATTGCTTCAAATAAAATGGAGAATAATACGCCAAAGGTCGTTAAAATAGAAACGGTTGCGGCACTGATTAAGCAAAAGTGGATTATTTGCTCTTTTAGTCCGTGATGACGATTTTTTAGTGCAAAAGGTTTCAAAAAAATACTCCATCCATAATAAAAAACAACCCAAGCCAAATATTTAGCTTAGGTTGCTAATTTGTACGTTAGATCATGTTATTTGTTAGTTAAATCATCTAGTGTCAGTTTCTTATGTTGCATAACACTTGCTCTAATAGCGGTGCGTTGTGCATCGGGCAGAGAAATTAGGCCAAGCTCAGCTAAAAGACCGTCATTGCCAATCATGTTTTCACCCATAAATAATTTAACATATTGATCTATGGCCGGAACAGAGGCTCTATGTGAATTTTTAACATAGAAAAATAATGAACGCGAAATAGGATAAGTTCCTGTCGAAATGGTTGTTGGTGTGGGCACCATGCCTTCAATTCTTGCCGCGCTTACTTTATCATCATTTTCCATTAAAAAGCTATAGCCGAATATGCCAATGGCTGCTGGGTTTTTATCCAGCTTTTGTACGATTAAATTATCATTTTCACCAGAGGGAACATAAACGCCATCTTGTCTAATTTTATGATATTTTTTATAGCCTTTATTTTTTACCTTATCTGTCTGATATAAGGAGGTGTAGACATCCATTTTTTTGGTTTGTGCTTTCATAATCATATCTTCAAAAGCATCGCGAGTCCCCGAGCTAGTCGGTGGGCCATAGATGATAATTTCTCTATCCGGTAGGCTGGCATCAATTTCATTCCATTTTTTATATGGATTTCTAATTAAGCTTTTGCCATCTGCTGTCGGGACTTCCTCAGCAACGGCAAGTAGTAATTGTTTTTTAGTCAGTAATAATGGCGCACTATTTTTATTTTGTGCAATGGCAATACCATCAAAACCAATAACAGCTTCAGTAATATCCGTTACGCCATTTTTGGCACACATTTCAAATTCTTTTACTTTCATGCGGCGTGAGGCATTGGTAATATCAGGTGTATTTAAGCCATTACCTTTACAAAATAATTTCATACCGCCACCTGAACCGGTTGATTCAACAATCGGTGTCGGATTGTTTGTGGTCGCGCCTAATTCCTCGGCAACTGAGCTAGAAAAGGGGTAAACAGTTGATGAACCAACAATTTTGATTTGTTCACGCGCCTGTGCTGTTGTGGCGGCACTGATGGCAAAGAGTGAACCTACCATAAAAGGTAAAATAGATTTATGAGTTATCATTTGAAATTCCTATTATTTTTAATAATTAAGATTATATGAATCGAATATGACAGAACTATGACAGTCCGGGGTTTAAAAATGAGCTCATGAATTGAATCTGTACTTACTTTATTTATAGATCTCATACGAGATCGGGAAAAAGTCCTATATTCTTTATATGGTATAGCGTCTAGAATTCCTGTTTTTTAAAATTTTTTATGTCGGGCTATATGAATAAATTAATTCTTCAAAATGGAGTGCTGGCGGTTTTTGTGCTGGGAACTGTCCAAGCGGCAGATAAAGAGGCAGATGTTAAAACAGAACAGCCGATAGAGCTAGAGGCTTTAAGCATTGTTAACACAACGCCTTTAGGTGGGGAGCTTGATGTCAATAAAGTGCCTGCGAGTGTGCAGTTAATGACGGCTGAACAATTGCGTAAAGCACAAAGTATCTCTATTGCTGATTATATGAATCAATATATGGGGAGTGTGAGCATTAATGATGCGCAAAATAACCCCATGCAGCCTGATGTGCAATATCGTGGTTTTACTATTTCACCTTTAATGGGGTTACCGCAAGGCTTATCCATGTATGTCAATGGTATTCGCTTTAATGAACCTTTTGGCGATTCGGTGCATTGGGATTTAATTCCTAAGGGCGCGATAGACACCATGAGCTTGCAAGGTGGCTCTAACCCCGCTTATGGTTTAAATAGCCTAGGGGGAGCTATCGCCCTGAAAACCAAAACAGGTTTTACGGCTCCCGAGCACAGTTTGACCGTTAGCGGTGGCTCGTGGGGGCGACATAATGAAGAATTAGTCAGTGGCTGGAATAATGGTGAATTTGCGTATTTTATTGACTTACAAAATTTTCAGGAAGATGGCTGGCGTGATGCATCAGAAAGCCAGGTATTTAATGGCTTAGGGACATTCAGTTGGCGCGGGGATGCAGGGCAGTTAAACTTAACCTTAGCGGGAGCCGATAATCGCTTGATAGGGAATGGTGCACTTCCGGTTGAGTTGGAAGCTGTTGACCGTAGTGCTATTTTTACTAAGCC